>JANOKL010000360.1:0-12426 GCA_031419215.1 Luteolibacter sp.
CGCTGGCGCTTGCCGGGGTGGCGGCTTCCTTTGTGATGCTTCTGGCCTATTTCCTGTCATTCTGGTGCGGGCTGCGTGCCGTAGGAGGCACGGCTTCGGCAGGCACGGTGTTGTCGGCGATGCCGGTGATCGACTCGGTGAGCTCGCTGCCGATCTCGGTGGCGGGAGTGGGGGTTCGTGAAAAGCTCTTTGAAATCCTGATGCGTGATCTGGCCGGCACCTTGCCGGAGATCTCGGTGGCGGCGTCCCTGGCGGGCTTCGCGTGCAGCGTTTTCTGGGCCTTCGTTGGCGGTCTCTTGTTTCTCAGAAAACGTGACCGCGTCACGGTCGCGGAGTTGGAAAGTGTAGAAGAAAAGGTGGAGGAGGGGACATGAGCGGAGAAGCAGGAGATCCAGGTCTGGCCGTTTGCCTGGCCTCATCGTTTTGTGGGTATCACGCGCACGCTGGGTTTCTCAACGGACTGGACCGGCTCGGCATCAAGCCTGGAAAAATGGCCGGGGCCTCAGCAGGTGCGTTGACCGGTGGTCTCTGGGCGGCCGGGGTCCGTGGCGATGAATTGGAGAAGCTGATGCTTTCCTTCAAGTTCAAGCGCGCCTTTTTCGATCTGCTTTCCATTCCCCGTTTTCATCTGTTGTTTCTCAACCTCGGACCAAGCGGTATTTTATCCGGATCACGACTACGGAAATTCCTGATCCACCTCATCGGCGATCGCCGCATCGAGGAACTTCGGGACCCGACGCTGGAACTGGCCGTTTCCAATCTCACGCGGAACTGCATGCAGATGAAGCGCGAGGGATCGCTGGTGGATTTCATGATCGCGAGCCTGGCGGTTCCGTTGCTCTTCACGGTTCAGAGATTGGAAAACGAGGACTATGTCGACGGCGGAGTGGCGAATGAAACACCTTTCGAACAATGGCTCGATGATCCTTCGGTCCACACGATTCTCGTGCACTACATCCGCCATGAGTCGGGAAGAAACCTCTTTCCTTGGTGGATCGGCAGCAGAGTCGCGGCCATGTCCCATTCGGTGTCGGCAACGGAACTTTTCCTGAAACGCAGACAACTCGCGGCGGCTTCTGGAAAGCAGGTCATTTTCCTCGAAACCAAGACGATTCATCCGGGGATCTTCCAATGGAAGACCGCGCGGAAGCTCATCGAGGCTGGTGCACTCACGGCGGCCAGGCTTTCCGGCTTGCGACGTCCTGATTGAAGCAGCACCGTCCGGCAAGGAATGAGCATGGAAGTCGATGGAGGAACGGTGATCGGATGGTTGCGGAGCGAGGGTATCCTCGATCTGACAGACGGCTTTTCGAACAGCGATGACCTCTTTCTCGCGGGACTCGATTCGATGGCGGTGATGCAGCTCGTCGTCGCGGCGGAAGATCGCTTCGGCGTTGTCCTTCAGGCAGCAGATCTATCGAAGGAAAACCTTGGCAGTGCGGATGCGCTCGCAGTGCTGATCAACAGGCGCTGCGTATGATTCGTGACGTCGATGTGGCCGTGATTGGAGGTGGCAGCGCCGGATTGGCTGCAGCCATCACGGCGGCCCGCTGCGGGGCGAGGGTGATGTTGCTGGAGCGGCACGGATTTCTCGGCGGCATGGGGACTGCCTCGCTGGTGCATACGTTCTGCGGACTCTACCTGCTGAAAAGCGGCCCCGGTGCTGAGCTGGCGAATCCCGGCTTTCCCTCGGAAATGGCAGAGCGGATGATCGCCGCCACGGGCATGGGTCCCATTCGCATGGGACGGGTCGACGTGCTGCCGCAGCACCCGGCGGATTTCGTGCGGATCGCCGATGATCTGGTGAACTCTGAACCCTCACTCGCTGTCCAGTGGCACACCGAAGTCATCGGGCTTCGGAAAGGCGATGGGCGTTGGGAGATCGACTGGGCTTGCAGGGGGGCGCTTGGGAAAACGGTCAGCTCGGCACTGGTCGACGCGTCGGGTGATGCGGTCACGGCGGAGTGGATCGGTGGAGCCTGCGATGTGGCTCCTCGGCTGCAGCGGCCAGCTTACGTGTTTGGAATCCAAGGAGTGCGATCATTTCCTGATGAAGCCCGGCTGGAGATGTCGGGAACCCTGGTGGAGGGCGTCCGTTCCGGCGTGTTTTCGAAGGCTGCGCTCGGGCTTTCCTTCCGTGCCTCCGGACGTTCAGGCGAGCTGTTCGGCACGCTCGATCTGGCCGGTGGGGAAAGTGAATCCGCCTATGATCCGCTCGATCCGGTGGGGCTCAGTGCGCTCGAAGCCGAGGGGCGTCGCGTGGCGTCATCGGTGCTGAACCATCTTCGAAAGGTAAACGCGAGCTGGTCGACTGCCTTCATTTCCCAGTGGCCTGCGCGGGCTGGTATCCGCGAAAGCCGCCGCTGGGTGGGGAGGGAGTGCCTGACCGGAGCACAGATCCAAGATGGCACTCGTTTCGAGGGTGAGATCGGACTGGCAACGTGGCCGATGGAACTACGAGAAACCGCCCGCGGCCCGAAGTGGCGTTTTCCGATGGAGGATCGGCCGACGGGTATTCCGCTCGGCTGCCTTCAGGTGCCGGACCACGAAGACCTTTTCGTCGCGGGCCGCTGCATCTCCGTGGACCATGAAGCCCAGGCCTCGATCCGGGTGATGGGCACCTGCTTCGCCACTGGCCAGGCCGCCGGATTCGCGGCTGCGGTCCAAGCGGGTGGCGGGGATGCTTCGAAGGTGCCTGCTCTGCTGGTTGGGAAATTCGGATCATTCCCGGTCGCAGCAGGAGATCGGGATTGCGTGTGAGCCGTTGTGTCGCCACGTTTCCGCCATGTCATGCCTGCCGAGGTTTGTGGATCGCTTTTGGCGGCAACTTCCTATCTGTGAGGTGGTGATTGCTCAATTCGGATGTCTTTACCATGAATAAAGCCCGCCCGGATCCGTCCAATTCGCTGACGGGGCCATCCGAGCCCGTCGAGTCCCGCGCCGGGGCCGAGCCGGATGACGATGCCATTCTCGTCACCCGGGCTCAATCCGGCGATCTTCGGGCCTACGACGAACTCGTGATCCGGCACCGGGGAAGAATTTTCGCCATGGTCCGCAACATGATCCACAACGAAGCCGACGCCTGGGACCTATCCCAGGACGTTTTCGTGAAGGCGTGGCAGGCGCTGCCCCGATTCGAGGCCAAGGCCCGCTTCTCGACATGGCTGTTTCGGATCGCCCACAACGTCGTTTACGACTGGACGCGAAAGCGGAAGATCGAGAGTGCCGGGGAGTTCAACGACGAGATTTTTGATCGCGATCAGATTGATCCTCAAGCATCCACCACACCGTCCGGGGCGGAGGCTCCTGACACGTCGATGGAACACGGTGAGCTTCGGGCGAAGATCCAGACCGCCCTCTTCAAACTTTCCCCTGAACATCGCGAGTCCGTGGTCTTGAAAGACGTCCAAGGACTTTCGTATAAGGAAATCGCCGATGCCATGGATTGTTCCATTGGAACGGTGATGAGCCGACTTTTTTACGCCCGCCAGAAACTCCAAGCTCTACTCAAGGATGAATACGAAGCCCGATGACGAAACGCTGGCCCTGTGGCTGGACGATGAATTGGAAGGGGATGCCTTCGCCCTCGTGGAATCGTGGGCGGCGGGGCAGCCCGACCAGCTTGCGGCCCGGCAGTCGATCCGTGACTGGAGGCAGCAGATTTCCTCAGCGATCCCGAAGACGGAGGAACCTCCGTATCCGGATTTCTTCAACAGCCGGATTCATGCGGCGATCTCGGAACTCGAAAAGGCACCGTGCAAGGTAATCGAAGCAAAGTCCTCCTGGTGGCGCTCGGGCTGGTTCATGCCGACCGCTGCGGCTGCGGGAATGACCTTGGCGTTCTGGATGGGCACCCGCACCTCGCACACTCCGACCCCTGCCTCAGTCGTCGAGGTCAGCAGCAGTTCGCCGGTCGTTTACACCCCGGAAACCGGGGTCCGCGCCGACTATTTCGCCAGCCGGAATGCGGATGCGACGGTGATTGTTCTCGATGGCGTTCCTGCGATTTCGGATGCGCTGGAATTTCGTGAAACGGCCTCTGCTCCATCCGAGCGAGAGGTGGATTCGACCGCTGCAAAGGAAGAGAAACCCATTTCCGAAATCACCCAATGAAGGTCTTCGCCGCCTTGGCCCTTGCTCTGATTTTCGTCGTTCAGGCCTTCGGGCAGGAAACCGACCCTGGGAAAGAGGTCGTTGGAACCATCGTCGTCCGCGTGATCCACGCCACCGATGGCGACCCGGCCACGACAGGTGACAAGGCCAAGGCGGTTTCTAAAACCGTGTCCGATCGTCTCCAGAGCGAGGAGCGTCTCAAGTTCAAGCATTACCGGGATATCGGGCTCGACACCAAGCCGCTCTATCGCAGCTACGAGAACTGGGCACAGCCGCTGGGGACCTCCGACGAGGTGCTGGTTCGATTTGAAGCCCAGAGCCGCCCGACGAAATCCTCCGCCCGCCTGGGACTGGAACTCTGGCTCAGCCGGAAAAAGATCCTCAAGACCGACGCGGAGATCTCCGCCGAGCGGCCGCTTTACGTCCTCGGGCCGGCTTGGCGCGGTGGACGGCTCATCATCTCGGTTGCTCTTGCCTCGACCTCAAAACCGCGCTCTTAGTTAGTCATGAAATTTTCCCTGCTGGTGTGGGCGACACTGACCTCGCTTCTCTCTGCCGCCGGACTGACATTTCCGGAACCCGTCAAGGAGCTGAAGGCGGTGGCGGATGCGACCGAAATCATCGCCGACTTTCCGTTTTCCAACACGTCCGACAAGGCGGTTGAAATCAAGCGTTACGACGCGGGCTGCACCTGCGTGGCGGTCGGGGTGGAGTCCGGCAAGCTGGTCTATCAGCCCGGTGAGTCCGGAGTGGTCCGTGCCAAATTCGACATGAGCAATTACTCCGGTGACGTCGAGAAGCCGGTCGGCATCTGGCTCGACAACGATCCTGAGAAGTCGCCATCGATTCAGCTGATGGTGAAGGTCCACATCCCCGAGGTTTTGAAGATCGAGACCAAGACCGTCAAATGGGATGTCGGCGCGCCACCCACACCCCAGATCATCAAGCTCATCGTGGAGGGAGACGAAAAAATTATCATCGTCTCGGTCACGCATTCCAATGAGAATTTCCTTCAGGAACTCAAGACCCTTGAGGATGGGCGCGCCTATGAACTGGTGATCACTCCGAAGGATACCAAGATTTCGGGGCTTGGGGTGTTCAGGATCGAGACCGATTGCAAGATCGAGCGTCACAAGTTCAAGCAGGCCTTCGCAAGTATCCGCCGTGCCCTTCCATCCGAAGTCGCCCCGGCGAAACGATGAACGCCGTCACCCAACTGGCCGTTCTTTTCGCGGTCTCGCTCACGGCCTCTGCGGTCTGCTATCGCATCGTCGGCCCGCCAGAGCGGAAGGTTGTCTGTGATCCGGCCACCTTGAAGCCGCATGAAATTTGCTTTGAGGATGTAATGGCCCGCTGGCAGGGCAAGGTGCTGTGGGTCGATGCCCGTCCTCGCAAGGAGTGGGAGATGGATGGCGTTCCCGGTTCGATCCTTTGGAATGTCGATCCGGCAGAGGATGCATTGAAATTCGAAGCCGATGCCATGGAGCGATTCGTCGACTCGCCTACTGTCATTGTTTACTGTGGCGAGGGCAACTGTGGGCTCAGCATGCAGGTGGTCGAGAAGATCCTGAAACTCGGAGTCGTCTCCGAAGTCCATGCCCTGCACGGCGGGGTTGGCACCCTTCGCGAGGCAGGTCTGCTCAAGGGTTCCAGTTCAGCCCGTTGATCGAGCTGGCTTCCAGGTAGGGCCGGGCCGGGTTGTCGCGGGTGTTCCAGGAAAGCAAAATCGTGCAGGTCTTCGCCCGACCCCAGCGCAGACCGGACTGGTCGTTTTCGAGCATGTCGCCGATCACGGATGCTTTTCCGGCGTATGCGCTGACGATTTCCTTGCCGGTGAGGGTTGCGATCAACTTGAGGGTGATCTTCTTGTCGTAGTTGGGAACCGTGGTGTCGTTGCACGAGCTGTTAGGCGACACCAGAACCTGGAAAACTCCGTGCTTGTTCTCTCCGGGAGTGGCGGCGAAGGCGAGCAATCGGCCACCAAAAAGGTCCAGAAACGGATCGGTCACCACCTTCGGGTCCTGATCTCCCCGGCGGCGAACCAGCATGTCGTAGCTATCCTTGCCGCTGCTGGTTTTGGCGAAGGTCACCTTGAAGACGAAGTCGGTGTAGTTCTCGAGACTGTTGTCCGACTGCATCGCGGGCTCGATCGTATGCTCGGGAAGAGGCTTGGCGAGGCAGCTCTGCTCCAGTTCCTTCCGGCTGGTGCGGCCCTCCATGTGGGGGAGGCGCTCATCCAAGGTGGCGGCATCAAGGAACTGCTCAAGAACCTGGAGAGCGGAAATCGAGGCTGGGGGCTTGGTGTCAGGGCTGGAGGATGGGTCCACCGGAGTCAATGGGATCGGGCCCGGGATTGGCTCGGGATTGGGGCTCGGACTGGGCTTTTGAATCGGATCAGGAATCGGCGGAATGATCGGAGTGGACTCATCAGGCTCAACAGGGGCCAACGGTAGATCATCTTCCGGCTGGATTTTTCGCACGGTGGAGCCGGACGGGTCCGATGGAAGACTCGTCGGCTTTCGCGGTGGCGGTTGATTCGCTTTCATGTAGGAAACCACACCGTAGACCACTCCGACCATGGCTCCTAAAAACAGCAATGGAATGAGGATCCTGAAAAGCCACCCGCCGCGCTGGGATCTGGGGTGGCCTTCCGGTTGGCCGCGCATCGACTCGGAGATAGTTTTTCCCACCGGTTCCATGCCATCAGGCCTGGATGGCAACTGTCGTGGTTCCGGGCGGTAACCCGGCTTCACTTCGACGCCCGGCTGCTGAGCCGGTGCCGGTGCCGCAGGCGGAAGGTGGACAACAGGCGGCTGAACCGGGATCTCAACTGGCGCGGTCACCGCAGTTGGTGCAGGCTGCGCAGCGGGGATCTGCGGTGCTGCTGGAAGACTGGGTGCCTGGATCCGGGTGCCACAGGAAGGACAAGGTCCGATCACTCCAGCGAGTGACGTTGGCACCGTCAGCCGCGTGTTGCAGACAGGACAGGCGAAGGTAAAGGTCTCAGGGGGCATCTTTAAACCACTTCGGTTGAATCGGGGGAGATTCCTCTTCGAAGTGAATGGTTTAGAGATCCAGACAACAAGCCAATTTTTGACCGCTGGCCTGGCTCAACTCGGGCCGCTCCAGTGCGATGCCCGATCAATGCCCAAGCGGGTTTTCCCCTGAGGCGTCTCCGAGATGCGACATTTCGGCAGGCAGGAACTTTTTGAAGCGGGTCTTGTCGATCGCCTTCATGTAAGCCTCCTCCGGAGAGATCATCCCTTCCCGCAGCTTGCTCCAGATCGACTCATCCATGAACTGCATGCCCTCGGCCTTGCCGCCGGTGATGACGTCGTAGAGCTTCTGGGTGGCACCTTCACGGATGATGGCGGCCACGGCCGGGGTGGCGAACATGATTTCGTGAACGGCGGTCCGGCCCGGCTTGTCGACTCGCTTGCAGAGCAACTGGGCAACAACGCCCCGCAGCGAGGCCGCGAGCATGGTGCGGACCTGGGATTGCTGGTCAGCCGGAAACACGTCGACGATACGGTCGACCGTCTTTCGTGCGTTGTTGGTGTGCAGGGTGCCGAAGACGAGAAGTCCGGTTTCCGCCGCAGTCAGGGCGAGCGAGATGGTTTCCAGGTCACGCATTTCTCCGACGAGCACGATGTCGGAATCCTCGCGGAGTGCGGCGCGCAGACCATCGGCGAAGGAAGGCGTCTGGATCGGGACCTCGCGCTGGGTGATGATCGACTTCTTGTTGCGGTGAACGAACTCGATTGGCTCTTCCACCGTGATGATGTGGCGATTGAAGTTAATGTTGATGTAGTCGAGCAGGGCCGCGAGCGTGGTCGACTTGCCGGAACCGGTGGGACCGGTGACGAGGACGAGACCGGAGCGCATGTGTCCGAATTCCTTCACCATCGGTGGCACGCCAAGGTCTTCCAGCGAGGCGATCTCTGTCGGGATCAGACGGAACACAGCCGCCAGACCATTGCTCTGCTTCAGATAGTTGCAGCGGAAGCGGGACATCTCGTCCATCGCGTAGGCGAAGTCGAGGTCACCGGTTTCCAGATACTTGGCAAAGGCCTTTTCGTCGCAGATCTCGGCGAGGAGTTGCTTGAAGGACTCGCCTTCGAGAACTGGCTCGTCCGGAATCGGCACGATGGCACCGTGGACGCGGACCTTGGGAGGCTGACCTTCGGAAAGATGAAGGTCGGACCCGCGGTTCTTGACGAGATAGGAGAAAAGGGAGTCGATCTTGGCCATGAGAGGAGAAGGATGTTGGGAACAGGGAGGGTGTCCGGAGGCTCAAGACTTGAAGAAGTCGCGCATCTGGTTCTTGTCCTCGGCGCGGAAGGTGGCCTCCTGCTGGGTGATGAGTCCCTGGATGTAGAGTTTCCGGAGAGTTTCGTCCATGGTCACCATGCCGACGTTCTTTCCGGTCTGCATGACGCCCGGAAGCATGAAGGTCTTGCCTTCGCGAATGCAGTTCGCGACGGCGGGAGTATTCACGAGCAGCTCCATGGCCATCACGCGTCCGGTGCCGTCGGCCCGTGGCACGAGCTGTTGGGAAAGGATGCCGCGCAAGGATTCGGAGACCATGATTCGGATCTGCTCGCGCTGATCGGTCGGGAACACATCCAGCACGCGGTCGAGCGTGCGTGGGGCGTTTCCTGTGTGGAGGGTTCCGAGAACCAGGTGACCCGTTTCAGCGGCGGTGAGGGCGAGCTGGATGGTTTCCAAGTCACGCATTTCTCCGACCATGATCACGTCCGGGTCTTCCCGCAGGGCACCGCGCAGGGCCTTGGCGAAGGAGTCGGTGTGCTTGTGGACCTCGCGCTGGTTCACGTGGCAGCCTTTGGAATCAAAGACGTACTCGATTGGATCTTCGAGCGTAAGGATGTGGTCGTCGCGATCGCGGTTGATGAAGTCGATCAGCGCGGCGAGGGTGGTGGACTTTCCGGAACCGACCGAGCCGGTGACGAGGATCAATCCGTTCTGATAGCGGGTGAGTGGAAGGATGTGCTCAAGGGGGAGACCGATCTCCTCCATGGTGCGGATCTTGGTATTGATGATTCGAAACACCATGTCGTAGCCGAGGCGCTGCTTCACCACGGAGGCGCGGTATCGACCGGCTGGATTTGAATAGGCGAAGTCGACATCGCCGTGCACCTGAAGTCGGTCCCATTCCTTCTGGCCGAGGAAGGATTTCGCCAGACGCTCGGTTTCCTCCGGCTTCAGCGGCGGGTGGTCTTCCCAGATCGGACTCAGTTGGCCGAAACGACGCCAGGCAGGCGGGTAGGCGGTGGGCAGATGCACATCGGAACAATCGTATTCGCGGCCGAGTTGGAGGTATTGATCAACGTGATCGAGGACGTGATGTTCAGACATGGCGGCGGCTGTTGAAGCTTCTGAAAGAGCGTTTGGAAAGCTGGAACATCAGGATTACCTCATTTGGGAATCGTGGTCCTGTCGGGAAGAGATGACGGAACTGAATTTACCGGACAACCAGGCCTTCAAAAGCGGTCGCGCCAAGGCTCCGGCGGCCGTCAGCGCGAGGCCGGAAAAACCCGATCTCTTCTTTTCGGGGGCGGGCCTTGGACGGCGGAAGGAAAGACTCGCAAGCAACCCGGCGACCAGCCCACCGCCGATCCAACTCGCGGGATTCGCCGTGAGTGACTGCCGAATGCGGCTGGGCACATCGATCCGGTGCTTGAAGTCCGCAATGTCCAAGCTCAGCCGCTCGCGCGCGGCCTGGCTTCTGTTGAGGAGTTGGCGGATGTGATCCGCGCCTACTCGGGAGGCTGGAGATTCTTGAACCATTCGCGGTCGCGTTGGAATTCATCCCTTGTGATCGGGAAGGTGGGAGGGCCGGGTCGGCGCAGTCGTGCGACCATCAACAAGGCAAGGAAGAGATGAAGTCCGGCGGCAATCAGAGCAATCAAGGGCCAGCGGACTCCGCTGACTTCTGAAATGAGCGGAATGACGCCTGTGAGAACCAGCGCCCAAGTGAATGCGGCAGAAATGGCCAGAATGGCCACCAAGACGCCTTTCCTCGCGCCTTGTTCAGCAGCCTGCTTTGCCTCCAGACGGATCAGCTCGACCCTTGCGGACAAAAGGTCCGCGACCGCCTCCCGCCAATTGGCAGGAGGTGCCTCATTTCCGTCCACGGGGGAGTTTTCCACAAGTCTGCAATTAGCGGCGGACAATCAGACCGATGAGGAACCCCACACCGAGGGCACCCAGCACGCACTTGGTCGGGTGTTCGCGGATGTAGTCTTCGGTGGTAATGTGAAGCTCCTTCGCCTTGTCGCGGCCTTCCTGCCACTGCTCGGAAGCGGTGTTGCGAAGCTGCTGTGCGCGCTCGGCGGCGGCGTTCTTGAATGCCTCAGCCTTCTCGGTGGCGACGTTCTTGAAATGGCTGGCCTTCTCGGCGGCGACGTCCTTCAGGTGATGGGCGGTTTCAAGCGTGCGGTCCTTGATGACGGACGCCTGTTCCGAGGCGGTGTTGACAAAGTTCCTGGCCTTTTCTTCGGCCGCGGCACGGAGGTCGTTGGCGGCTTGGCCAACGGAAGGAGCTCTGGTGAAACCAGCCTCTGGATCGAGGGCGTTGGGTGTGGAGAATGCGTCTGACATGGTGGGACTAGGTTGATTATTTTAACGGAACGCAGAGGCGTCCGAAGTGTTGGAAGCTTCGCACCTTGAGAACATGGGTGCAAGGCATGACTTCATTTACTCTTGAATGATCGTGGCCTTCGGCGGGTTCAGTAGAATGTCTCGCTGATCCTCGGGTGGTGAGGTGAACATGACGTTTTTCCACACCGGGGCCTTGAGCGGTCCGCTGCCGTGGAACTGGAACAGCCCGTAGAACGGCCGCAAGGGCAGGGTGATCAGGCCCAGCAGGCCGCGTGCATTCATCCGCATGGTCATGTCGATCATGAGCTTGGGAAGATCGACCCTCGCATCGCCGGTGAAAACCATCGACGGCGTAGCGGTCTTGAAATCATTCGTCCGCATCACCCCCTCGCGAATGGTGAACGTGCAGAACGCATCGCCAGCCTTCTGAAATCCCGCTCGCTTATCAGACACGATGGCTGCCACCAGCGGCGAGAGCGGGCCAAAGATCGGCACCGAGAAAAGCTCGCCGTTTTCCAGTCCCACCAGTCCCTTGCCGGTCATGGTCTCGATCGCGTTGGCCGCCATGTTGAACTCGATCCGACCGGTCACTTCGCCGCCGCTCTTGGTTTCAAAGCCATACTTGTTGGCGATCTGGTTGAAGGAGAGTTTCGTCCAACTGAATTCGCCGCTGAGCTCCGAGGTGCCGCTGCGGCCGGGGCCGCTGACGAGGCTGGCTTTCACGGGCCCTCCGAAGGTGGACAGCTTCAGGTTGTTGACGGTGACTTTGTTGTTCTCGATCCGCACTTCGCCGGATGGGGCTTCGAGCACCAGCGTCTGCCCGAGAAAGTCGTAATCAGCGGGATTGTTCGAGCTGAAGGAGACCCGAAGATCGGTGCGGCCTTTCGGCTTGGTATCGACGACTCCAGTCGCCTCAAGTCTCGGCGGCTGGTGGAAGCGGTAGGTTTCCAGATGGTCGGCCACGTCTTTCGCGAACATCCGCAGCACCGGGGCCGGCCAGATGGAGCCCTCCACGCCATTGATTTCCACCAATGCGCTCTCCGCATCGTAACGCACCCGCTTGACCTTCACCGGTCCGGACTTCGCCCCATTGTGGGCACGCTGGAGCGGGTAGCCTTGGTAATCGAACTCCGCCGAGCCGTTCTTGAAATCAAGCTCGCGATGGTTGAGTGAAAAATCCGCCTGCGCCGTGACCACCGGGATCCCCCGATAGCTGCCGTGATCGAGCCGAGAGTGACCGGTGCAGATCCAGGACTTCGGCTCATCGAGGTCGAACGCGAACTCCAGGTTGGTTTCCTCGCGGGTCCGTTCGTTGTCGCCGAAGTCCTTCAGCACCATCTCGAATGGATGATCGACGAAAAAGGGTCGTCCCACATCCAGGGGCAGGTTGGTGTGGAGTGCCAGACGTACATACCGATCCTCGATCAGCATCTTTCCGCGTGCGTTGCCATCGGAACGGTTGAGCTTGATGTCTCTCAGATAGAGGCTGCCCATGCTCCAGGAAAATGCGGTCTCGAAGCTCTCGAACGGCACGCCTTTCAGTTCCAGTGCCTGGCACGCGGCTAACCCCGTGGCCTTCACCTGCGGCGGGCCGTCGTCGACGAATTTGAACTCGCCCGCGCCTTCGAGACGTTGCTCTCCGGAAAACGAAATCGCCTTAATCTCCGGCACATCGAACCATGACTTCAGCAG
>JANOKL010000361.1:0-4280 GCA_031419215.1 Luteolibacter sp.
CTGAAATTTCGCTGAGCCTTCGCACGAACGTCTGACCCCGACCGCCATGTTCAAACGCCGCACCAGCAACTCCCGCCAACGCTCACGCATGAAGCGCCTCGAAGTGCGTGTTGTCGCCGCGCATCGCCTGGTTCGGCTTCCTCAAGCTCTGCGGCCGCAGCGTGAAATACACGCTCATCCTCGCGATGGTCGGAGCGGCCGGCTGGGGCGTTTGGCTCGGCATCCAGCGTGCGTTCCTCCAGAATCCGGAATTCCAACTCCGCCTCGTGCAGCTCAATCCAAACGAAGCGATAGATGAAACCGACGTGGTGAAAACCGCGTCGATTGATCTGAGAGCGAATCTTTTCGAACTGGATACCGACACCATCCGTGAACGTCTCGCGGCACGTCCTGACCTCGCTGAGGTCTCGGTCGAACGCCGCCTGCCCTCGACCCTCTCGGTGCAGGTGAAGGCCCGCACGCCACGCGCCTGGATCGCCGCGAGCGGGAGCGACGTTTCCACCGTCCGTCACCCCGGCGGCCTACTAGTTGATCCCACCGGCTTCGTTTATCCCTGCCCTGCCCTGCAGTGGGAAACCTCGCGTGACCTGCCCGTCATCCTGGTTCCCACGACAGAAGAAGGAAAAGCACTCGCCGCCGGAGCGATCGCCACCCATCCGGAACTCCAGCGCGCCTTCCGCCTGCTCAGCGTCGCCATTGAATGTGATCCGGAAGCGCCGCGATGGATCGACCGCATCGAGCAGACCAATCTCTGGTCGCTTCAGCTCACCACCCGCAGCGGCACCGTCGCGACCGTCGGCCTCAGGGACCAGCAACGCCAGATGGAGGATCTCGCGACCTCACTGGATCACGCCAGCCGCCAAGGCTACGGCATCGCCACCATCAATCTCATCCCCGAGCGAAACATTCCCATCACCACCCGCGACGAGGCCGCACCGCCCCGCGCGATTCCCGTACAGGAACCCACCCATCAGGAAATCCGCGAGGAACGCCGTTCCAAGGATTTGAAAGCACTTCTCAACCGGGGCTGATCACCCACCCCATCTGTTAGTCATGGCACGCACGAAAATTCACGTCGGACTCGAAATTGGAACCAGCAAGACCTGCATGGTCGTGGGCGAGGTGAAGTCCGATGGCGCGGTCAAGATTCTCGGCGTGGGACTCACGAAGTCCGCCGGGGTCCGCAAGGGCGAGATCTACGATTTCCCGCAGGTCCGTGCCTGCGTGAAGGATGCGCTCGCGAAAGCCGAGGATGCCAGCGACGTCGAGATCGGCAGTGTCTTTCTCTCCGTCACCGGCTCCCACATCGTCGGAGAAAACAACATCGGCACTTTCCGCCTTCCGGAAGGCGAGCAGCAGGTCGCGCCCGAGCACGTCGAAGAGGCGAAAACCATTGCCCGGGAGATTCACATCCCGCCGGACCACCTCAATGTCCACAGCATCATCCGCCAGTTCCGGCTCGATGGATTGGAGCAGGCCTCCAGCCCGGTCGGGCTCTTCGGCCGCACCGTGGAAGCGGATTTCCACATCGTCCACGGCATCGGCACGCGCATCCAGAACAGCATCAAGTGCGTTCGCGAAATGCCGCTCGACGTCGATGATGTCGTCTTCGCCCCGATCGCCGTGGCCCAGGTCGCGCTTTCCCGCGACGACCGTGATCGCGGGGCCCTCGTGATCGACATCGGCGGCGGCACCACCGACTACGCGCTCTATCTCAACGGAGCCATCGCCGCCTCCGGCTGCATCCCGGTCGGAGGTGATCACGTGACGAACGACATCCACCTCGTCACCGGACTGCCTTTCACCAAGGCCGAGAACCTCAAGGTCAAGGAAGGTGACGCCTCGTCTGATCCGGCCCGCTCGGTGGGCTCCGTGAAGATCATCGATGAGAAAGGATTCGCCGAGGCAGAGGTCCGCCGCCAGGTCCTCAACGAGGTCATCCGCCAGCGCCTGGAGGAAACCCTCGCGCTGGTGAAACGCCGCCTGCCGGAAGGCTCGGTCGAACGCATCGGCACCGGCATTTTCCTCTCCGGCGGCACCAGCCTGATGCGCGGCTTCGGAGAACTCGCCTTCGATGTGTTCGGTCGCGACATCTACCGCCCGGAGCCACCCGAACTCAGCGGCGTGCAGTCGAATTTCAAGGACCCTCAATACACCACCGCACTCGGCCTCATCCGCTACGCCCAGATCCTCGATGCCGAACGGGTGAAATCTCCTGGCTGCCTCGGACGCATCGGACGCGCCCTCTGGCCCTTCGGCCGCTGATTTCATCGCTCCCCTTTCACTCCTCACTTCCCCGATCATGATTTCCTACAGTCGCGAACAACAGAACACCATCCCCACCTCGTCGGTGAAAATCATCGGGCTCGGCGGTGCCGGTGCGAACATGCTCGAACGCGTCGCCCTCGATGGGCTCGACGGTGCCGAGCTCCTCGCCCTCAACACAGACATCCGCACGCTCTCCGGCTGCGTCGCCAGCGAGAAAATCCAGCTCGGTCGCAACCTCACCAAAGGCCTCGGTGCCGGCGGCGATCCGGAACTCGGCCAGCAGGCGATGCTGGAATCCGAGGCTGAGGTCCGCGCCGCTGTCAAAGGTCGCAGCATCGTCTTCATCTGCGCCGGTCTCGGCGGTGGCACCGGCTCGGGAGCCGCGCCGATCCTCACCCGCATCGCCCGCGAGGAAGGTGCCTTCGTCGTCGTCTTCGCCACCATGCCCTTTGCCTTCGAGGGCCTGCGCCGTCGCGATCAGGCGGAGACCGCGCTCAACGAACTCGCCGTGCTTTCGAACGCGCTGGTGACCTTCGACAACAACCGCATGGGCGAACTCGTCCTCGCCAAGCAGGGCATCCACGAAGCCTTCTCGGCCGCAGACAAGATGATCTGCGAGTCGATCAAGGCCGTCATCCGCCTCGTCGTCCGTCCCGGTTTGATCAACGTCGGGCTCGATGACCTGATGAGCGCCCTGCGAACCAACCGCTCGCGCTGCCTCTTCGGCTCCGGCCTCGCCAGTGGCAAGGACCGCGCCGCCCGCGCCCTGCGAAACGCCCTTTCCAGTCCGTTGCTCGATCAGGGAGCGCTGCTCAAGGAAGCCCGCACCGTTCTCGTCCATCTCAGTGGCGGCGAGGATCTCACCCTTTACGAAGTCGAACTGCTGATGAAGAGCCTTCAGAAATACGTGCCGGAAAAGGCGCACGTCCTCTTCGGTGCAGCCATTGATCCGACGATGGGCGACAACCTCAGCATCACCCTGATCAGCGCGCTTCCGGAAGACTCGCTCGCCGTCGCCTCACGCGATTCCCTCAGCCGCTCGGCCGCCGAAGATCCGGTGCTCGATCCCAGCGATGGCTTCGCCTCCCCTGCCGCAAAACGCACACCTGTCGAACCGCCGCCGCTTCCCAAGCCAGCGCCGGAACCCGAACCAGAGAAACCCATCAAGATTGTCCTCCCCGCAAAAGCCGCTGCGCCGGTTGCGACGATTTCCCTCTTCGATGATCGTCCCTTCGCCGAACCGGTCCCCGCGCCACAGGCCAAGCCCGAACCGGAGCCTGAGCCCGAACCCGTGGTGGAGGCCCTTGTCGAATCAACCGGGGAAATCGAAGCCGTGATCGAGCCGGAACCTGCGACTGACGAGGTGTTCGAGGAAGAAGAAGTGACTGTGGTGGCTGATGATACCGTCGAGCCAGAAATTGACGAACCCATCATCAAAGACGAGGAGCCCTTTGGTTTCGCAGAAGAACTCGACGAACTCGTCGAAGAGGAACCCGAGTGGCTGGACGATGAACCGGAGTCAGACCCCACCCCGGAGCCTGAGCCGGTGCCTCAGCTCGAACCCGTGCCCTTGAAACTGCGTCCAAAAACTCCAGCCGGTCAGACCGAGCTTTCCTTCGACGCCGGCCCGCGTGGCCGCTTCGAAGGCGAGTCGCCAAACCTCGTCGACGGCGACGACCTCGACATCCCACCGTTCCTGCGAAAGAAGCGGTAAGTTACCTTGGAATGCGGAGGGAAGGAAACGCCACGCCGTCTCCACTTTTTCAATCTTCAGGGCCAAGGGCCCGATCCATATCAGCCCCGGCCAACGGCCCATACGCGTCACCTTAAGGAAGAAAGCAGATTTTCAAGGCTCCTGCGATTTCTCTTACCGTGGCGACAGTATTGGAGAAGGCTTCTCAGGTGGTAGGCCCAACGATTGACGTCCGGACTTCCTAACCAGAGTGCGGCAAGAGTTTCCGTGACGAATCCCGCGATTTTGAGAAGGCTCAATGGGTGCGTAGTCGATGCTG
>JANOKL010000362.1:0-8441 GCA_031419215.1 Luteolibacter sp.
GGCTTGCCGGCATCCTTCGTGGCTTCGTCAGTGGATGTTTCCTCGATCAAATCGAGTTCCTTTGCCCCGAGAAAGCGATTTTGACGCGGCTGGCGGTAGAGCATGAGCCAGGGAACAAGCCAGACCAGGCCTGCTGCACCAGTCAGGATGAAGGCCACACGCCATCCGGTTCCGTGACTGAAAACGGATGCAATGAACGGCAGTTTCTCCGCATACGGATAGGTCGCCAAGGGAATCACGACGTAGGGCGCGACAGTGGCTCCGATCGTCGCGCCCATGGTGTAGAACCCGATGGCGAGTGCTCGTTGGCGCGCCGGAAACCATTCAGAGACGGCCTTCGATGCCGCCGGCCAGACACCGGCTTCGCCAAGTCCAAGGGTGAAGCGGCAAAAGCTCATCGACCGCATGCCTTGTGCGGCGGCGGTGATCATGTTGGCAACCGACCACCAGGCGACAAACAGAACCATGCCCGTCCGCGTGCCCAGTCGATCCGTGATGCGCCCGGAGATCAGGTAAGCGAGTGTGTAGGCGACGAGGAAGATGTTGACCACATTGGCATAGTCCCGGTCGTCCATGCCGAGATCCTTCTGGATCGTCGGGGCGAGGGCTGAGAGCGTCTGACGGTCTACATAGTTCAAGACCGCCGCACCAAAAATCAGAGTGATGATCCACCAGCGAAGGCCTGGAATGATCAGACGTTTTCCGCCACCAGCATCGGGGCGGGCGGCAGTTGCTGGCTCTGGCAAATCGTTACTCATCGGGTAAACATCACGGGATGGAGGGCAGCTCTGGCAACCCCAAACACTGCCGACAGCCTAGATGTCATTCTATTTGCTGACCATGAGAGAATGCGCATTAATCATTCGATTTTACGCATGGCGAAACCCGATGAAAAAATCGACTGACAGCAAGAAAGGCCCCAAGCGGGTGGCCATCCTGGTGGATACGTCCACCACGTGGGGGCGGGACCTGATTGCCGGAATCCACCGATACAGCAAGGAACGGGGGAACTGGGAATTGTTTGTCGAGCCCCGTGGCCTGGAACAGCGGCGCTGGCTGCCGCCGGAGTGGAAAGGCGATGGGGTGATAGCCCGAGTGGGCTTTGTGGATCTGGCGAAGTTGCTGAAGCGGATGAAGCTGCCGGTGGTCAATGTATCCGCCATCACCTTGCCGAAAGTGAACTTTCCCCGGGTGATCTCCGACCAGGTGGCGGCGGCGAGTCTGGCTGCGGAACACCTGCTGGCCCGGGGGTTCCGGAGCTTCGGCTATTTCAGCCTGCTGGGCCTGGAGTACGTGACGGAGCACAAGCGTGCGTTTGGCGATGCCTTGCGGATGGCAGGCCACCGCTGCGATGTGTTCGCCGTGCAGCCGCATCTTGGCAGCGAGCCGACCTGGGATCTCGACATGAAACGCTTGGGCATCTGGTTGAAGGGCTTGCCCAAGCCTGTCGCGGTTTTCACCTGGAACAGCAGCAGCGCACGGGACCTGATCTACGCATGCCAGCGAAGCGGCCTGGCGGTCCCGGAGGAAATCGCGGTGCTCAGCGGCTCGGATGACGAATTGCTTTGTGAGGTGACTCCAGTGCCGATTTCCGCCGTTCGACTCCACTCCGAGCAAATCGGCTACAGTGCTGCGGAGGAGCTTGATCAGATGATGTCAAATCCGGGAGCCAAACCACCGGAGGAAGTCCTGATCGCACCGAGGGGCGTGGTCGAAAGGAGGTCCACCGATACACTCGCGATCGATGATGCCGCCATGGTCAAGGCCATGCGTTTCATCCGTGAGGATCCTTCCCGTGTCATGACCGTCACCGATGTGGCCCGCAAGGCGGGGCTCTGTCGACGCGCCTTGGAAGTGCGTTTCCGGAGTCTGCTGGGCCGCTCTCCCGCAGCAGAGATCCGGCGGGTCAGGGTGGATCACGCGATCTATCTGCTCCGGCACACAAATCTGTCTGTGTCGATCGTGGCCGAGCGTTCCGGCTTCAGCAGCCCGGAGTACATGGCGTCCGTCTTCCGTTCGCAGCTAGCGACGTCCCCGCTGCATTTCCGCAAGCAGGAGCCCTGAGCTTCGGCATTGACTCCAACTGTTGCGACGTTCCACTCCCAAAGCCCACTGGAACCACCTCAACGCAAATGCAGCAGCGAATAAAGCGGACATTGATCCTCAATGCCTTCTGGCAGTCTCGTAAGGACTCGAACCTTAACAAACAGAGTCAGAGACTGTTGTGCTACCATTACACCACGAGACTTTTCCAGAAACCGAACCGGACAGAAAAGAGCAGCCTCGCAAGGGCTCGAACCTTGAATAACAGAATCAAAATCTGCGGTGTTACCATTACACTACGAGGCTATTTTCCGTGTCGCCGGGGCGGCAAACTAGCGGCCTGTGCCTGCGTTGGCAACTGGGAAATTTCACGAATCCCTATAGAAATCCGACCCACCAGTCAGCAACAATCGCCTTGGTCCGGATCGCGCTTGTGGGCAGTCTGACCCGAGCCGCCCGAAGACTCCCGTGAAACGAAAGCCACCCTCCCCCGTCTCGATCCGCTCAGGAAAGATCGAGTTTCTGCGCACCAATTCCAGCGCCTGGGAAGTGCGCGATCTCTACCGGACGGTCTTGTCCTTGAGCTGGCCGCTTTTCGGGCTGGTGGCACTGGGCGTCTATGTGGGGCTGAACCTGCTTTTCGCCACGCTCTACCTGCTCGGGGGCAAGTGCATCGCGAACATGCAGCCCGGGTCCTTTTCAACTGCCTTTTTCTACAGTGTGCAGACGCTTTCGACCGTCGGGTTCGGCCATCTGCATCCGGCGTCGCTTTACGGGGATATCGTGACGACGGTCGAGCTCGTCGTCGGGATGTTCTTCACGGCGGTGATCACCGGTCTGGTCTTCGTGCGTTTTTCCCGACCGGTGGCGCGGGTGCTTTTCAGTGAGAAACTCGTGATCCGGCGTTTCGATGGAAAGCCCTCGCTGCAGTTGCGCGTGGCGAACCTGCAACGGCAGCCGATGGTGGAAGCCGAGTTCCGGCTGCTAGTGATCCGCAAGGAGCACCTGCCGGAGGAGGGCGACGTCCGGCGTTTCTACAACCTGAAGCTCGAATACGATCGGCTGACCCTCTTCCCCTCCGCCCTGACCCTTCGTCATCGGATCGATGAAAGCAGTCCGCTGCATGGGGTGACCCCGGAGCTGCTGGAACAGTGGGCGGCCCGCTTTTTCACCTCGGTGGTCTGCATCGACACGGTCATCCCGGCCTCGGTGCAAAGCCAGCACGACTACACCTGGCGGGATGTTCATTTCGACCACCGCTTCGTGGAAATCTATCACGAGCGCGATGATGGACGCATGGAGGTGGACTACGGCCGGGTCCACGAGATCGAGCCGGATCCGTTCCGTTAGAGTCAGGCGTCCCCGCTTCGTTTCGCGGCGGCGCGGAGCTTGTCCTTCTTGCTCATGCGCTTGCCTTTGATGCCGCCGGTGGGGCGGTCGGCTGGTTCCAGATCGACGGGCTCGAAGCCGGGGACCTGCTCGCGGGGGAGATCGAGCTGATGGCGTTTTTCGACCAGCCTGAAATGCGCGTGCGTGGCAGCACTGACGAAGCTGATCGCCAAGCCCGACTCCCCTGCCCGACCGGTGCGGCCGATGCGGTGAAGGTAGTCATCGGTCGAGCGCGGGAGATCGTAGTTCACAACCACCGGCAGCCCGGCGATGTCCAGACCGCGCGCAGCGAGGTCGGTGGCGACGAGGACTTGCACGGTGCCTGCTTTGAAATTCGCGAGAGCGTTGGTGCGGGCGCCCTGGCTCAGATCGCCATGAAGGGCGGTGGCATGAAGTCCGGTGGCGCGAAGTTTGTCGGCGACGTGCTCGGTGGAGTACTTCGTGGCGACGAAGACCAGCACGCCGGTCCAGCGGTTTTCCTCGATCAAATGGCGCAGCAACGGGGTGCGACGCGGGATGTCGACCTCGATGACACGCTGGAGGATGTCGGGTTTCGATTCCGGCTCGGAGGCGATGTCGATGCGGACCGGCTCGTGCAGCAGGTTTGTCGCGAGCGCCTCGACTTGGCGTGGAAAGGTCGCAGAGAAGAGCAGGTTCTGGCGCTTTTTCGGCAGCAGGGTCAGGACGCGTCGCAGCTCGTTGGAAAAGCCCTGTTCGAAAAGCCGGTCGGCTTCATCGAGCACGAGGATCGAAAGTTCGGAAAGCGACAGCGCGCGGTGATCTAACAGGTCAAGCAAGCGACCCGGCGTGGCGACGAGGATGTCCGCGCCGCCGCCGAGGGCGATGAGCTGCGGGTTGATCGAGACACCGCCGTACACGATCAGGGTTTTCGGTGGCGGGGTGAGATAGCGGGCGTAGCGTCGAATCGACTCGCCGATCTGCGCGGCGAGTTCACGGGTGGGGACGAGGATCAGGGTGCGGATGAAGCGACCGCGAGGGCGTTCGGTTTCGACGAGGCGCTGGAGGATCGGCAGGATGAAAGCGGCGGTTTTTCCCGAGCCGGTCTGCGCGGAAGCCCAGACGTCGCCACCACGAAGAATCGCCGGGATCGCCTCGACCTGGATCGGCGTCGGAGCCTCATAGCCCCGCGCCACCAGCGCGCGGACGAGTGGTTCTGTTAGGCCGAGGGAGGAGAATGGCATGGGGTGGGACTCTCTCAAGAGGATTGCGGGTCGTCGGGTGGGGGTGGATAGCCTATTTCAGCCAACTTGATGGCGGCCCAACTTCCAACACGAGCCAGTGAAATGAAAGGGTCGATCACGGCCAACTCATCGGTCCCGGGCATCCTGACGACATTCTCATCGTGGAGATCATGGGCAAGGACTCCGCTGACAGGGTGCAGGTAAGCAAAATAGCCGTCGTCCTGAACTCCATCGTGCTTCAGCCGGACTGGGGCGAAGCCCATTCCAGACATGAGATCATCGGTCTCTGCCTTGCCGACAAGAGGCCTGGAAACATCGACCTCCATATGAGGTTGGGAAACCACCGGGGCAAGCTCCTTCCTCCTGCCATTGATGGTGAATCCTTCGAGTCGGTAGGCAGTTTCCGGAAAAAAAACCGCATGCAGGCGCATCCGCAGCAGGTAGTCACCCAAGATGCTATGGTTCACGCCACGGTAGAGACGTTTGAACCATCGACCGGACTCCTCATCGTGAAAAACCTGGTGTTCCGCACCTCCCCGTTTTCCTTGGGCTTCCCACCTGCTGAAGAATGCGGCCTCGTCAAACACATGGCCGCAACTCTCGGCCCATTTGCGAAGCGCCCTCCGGCCTTGGCGATCGACCGGACCAAGACGGCTCAGCTCCCGGATGCTGTGCGGGAGCTTTGGGATTTCAAGTAGTCGTATCCCTTGAGCGCCTGCTCGGTAGTGACCTTCGGCCTGCTCGAAACCGATGCCACCGTGGCCTTCCTCACCGATGAATTCGGCTTCGGCACCGAAATGTCGAATAGCGGCTTCGATGGGGTGGAGTGCATAATGATTGGCGGACCGTAGCTCCAGAGCTTGAAAGGTCAAGACGGTGAGTGGCAAAGATGAAGCGTCGCCCGGCCCCACGATCCGCCTTCCTGAAGTGTCGTCAGGGTGTTTCGGCTTGGGATTGGATGCCATCTGGGGAGGGAATGTTAGGCTCCCATACTTAAAGTTTGAACTTGGCAGGCGACAGCAATGTCGCCGCTCCTCAGAGCAGATATTTCGCCGCCTGTTCCACGTCCTTGTCGCCGCGGCCGGAGAGGTTGGCGATGATGATGTCGGACTTGGGAAGGCTGCCAGCGATCTTGGAGATGTAGGCCATGTCGTGGGCGCTTTCCAGCGCGGGCAGAATGCCTTCGGTGTGGGCGAGTTCCTTGAAGGCGGCCAGCGCTTCGTCGTCGGTGGCGTAGGTGTATTCGACGCGACCGATGTCCTGGAGATAGGCGTGCTCCGGTCCGACGGCGGCGTAGTCGAGTCCGGCGGAAACCGAGTGCGTGAGTTCGATCTGGCCGTCGTCATTGGCGAGCAACCAGGTCTTGGTGCCTTGAAGGACGCCGAGCTTGCCACCTTGGAAACGGGCGGCGTGCTTTTCCGGGAGGATACCGAGGCCACCGGCCTCGACTCCGACCATGCGGACGGACTCGTCGTTGAGGAAGGGATGGAACAGGCCCATCGCATTCGAGCCGCCGCCGACGCAGGCGACGAGCAGGTCGGGCAGACGGCCTTCCTTTTCCAGCACCTGCTGGCGGGCCTCGACACCGATGACACGATGAAAATCGCGGACCATCATCGGGAACGGATGCGAGCCGAGGGCGGAGCCGAGGATGTAATGGGTGTGATCGACGGTGGCGACCCAGTCGCGCATGGCTTCATTGACCGCCTCCTTGAGGGTGGCCTGTCCGGCGGTGACGGCGCGGACCTCGGCTCCCATCAACCGCATGCGGGCCACGTTGAGCGCCTGGCGCTCCATGTCCACGGCACCCATGTAAACCACGCACTCCATGCCGAAGCGGGCGCAGACGGTGGCGGTGGCGACTCCATGCTGACCGGCCCCGGTTTCCGCGATGATGCGGGTTTTTCCGAGTCGCTTGGCTAGGAGGATCTGGCCGAGGGCATTGTTGATCTTGTGGGCTCCGGTGTGAAGCAGGTCCTCGCGCTTCAGGTAGATTTTCGCGCCACCGAGCTTTTCGGTCCAGCGTTCGGCGAAATAAAGCGGGGTCGGACGGCCGACGTAGTTGTGCAGCAGATCGTCGAGCTGGGCCTGGAAGGCCGGGTCCCGTCGGGCCTCGTCATAGGCGATCGTCAGCTCCTGGAGCGGAGCCATGAGGGTTTCCGGGACGAACATGCCACCGAATTTGCCGAAGTGGCCGGTGGCGTCTGGAAGCTGGGCAAGAGCCATGTGGGAAGAAGAGGTGATTGGAAGAGGAAAGACAAAGCACTAAATTCGAAGCACGAAATTCTAAACGCAGACTGCCTGCGGGCAAGGGTGCTGCCTTTTCTTTGTTTCGAATTTCGAGTTTCGGATTTATTTCCCCAGAACCGGGAAATCCTCTAGATCCAGGAAATCCTGATCGTGGATGATGTGGGTGAGCAGCGGGACGCCGGTGAGATCCTCGATGACGCCCTTGTTGGTGATCATCGCGGTGTCGAGTTCGTCGCCGAGCTGGTTGAGGACGATGCCGGCGCAAGTCAGGCCTTTCGCGCGGATGGCATTGACGGTGAGGAGGACGTGGTTGAGGACCCCGAGCTTGTTGGCCGCCACGATGATGACCGGCAGGCCGAGATCAGCAGCCAGATCGGAAATGCGATACCCGGGGGCCAGCGGGACTTCCCAGCCCCCTGCGCCTTCGACGAGGACCAGCTCGTGTCGGGCGGCCAGCGCCTGATAGCCGGAAACGAGGACCTGCGGGTCGAGGCTCGTGTTTTCCAGCATGGCGGCCACGTAGGGCGCGACGGCGGACTTGAAATGGATGGGATTGATGGCGTCGAGAGGCTCTCCCCCGGAAACTTCGGCCAGCAGAATGGCATCGTCGCGATCACCTGCGGAGACCGGTTTGTAGCCCACGGCATCGCGGCCTTCGGCGCGCAGGGATTCGAGCAGGAGGCGGGTCGTGCGGGTTTTCCCAACGCCTGTGTCGGTGCCCGTGATGAAGACGTTCATGACCGACGCCTGACGTCTCGAATGGGTCCGGTCAAGGCGTGGCCATGACGAAGGTGCAATTTTCCCTTTCCCAAGTCAGATACGAGACCATTCTTGCCGCCACATGACCGCCGACTTTCTTGTCATCGGCGCCGGCATCGCCGGACTGAGCTTCGCCATCCGCGCCGCCAAACACGGTTCCGTCCTCGTGCTTGTGAAGGGAGGACTGTTCGAATCGAACACCGCCTGGGCGCAGGGAGGCATCGCTTCCGTGCTGCCTCCCGGACTCTGCGATGAAGGCGACAACGTCGAAAAGCACGTGGCCGACACCCTCGACGCCGGAGCCGGACTTTGCGACGAGACGGTGGTCCGGAAAATCATCGAGGAAGGCGCGGCGACCATCGACGACCTGACCGGCTACGGCGTGGAATTCGACAAGGAGGGCGACCATTTCCAGCTCGGCAAGGAAGGCGGCCACTCGGCGCGACGCATCCTCCACGCGAGGGACACCACCGGCCGGGAAATCGCCCGCGCGCTGGTGGAAACGGCCCGCAACACGCCGAACCTGACGATTCTCGAGCATCACTGCGCCGTCGATCTCATCACCACGGCGAAACTAGGAGCCGTCATCGACGATCGCGTGCTCGGGGCCTACGTGCTCGACCGCAAGTCCGGCGAGGTCTCCGTGTTTCACTCGGATCGCGTCATCCTCGCCACCGGAGGATGCGGAAAGGTCTACCTCTACACCACCAATCCTGACGCTGCGACCGGTGACGGCGTGGCCATGGCTTGGCGGGCCGGGGCGACCATTTCGAACATGGAATTCATCCAGTTCCATCC
>JANOKL010000363.1:0-15124 GCA_031419215.1 Luteolibacter sp.
GAAGGCGCTTGAATAGGCTTCGTTTCACAGCGGTTGTCATTTCACTCATCGAGTGTTTGGAGGGCCTGTTCGAGATCCGCGATCAGGTCGTCCGGATCCTCGACTCCGATCGAGAGTCGCACCAGCGCCTCAGTGATGCCCAAGCGCAGACGACTCTCAGACGGCACGTCGGAATGGGTCATCGACGCCGGATGCGAGGCCAGGGTTTCAGTTCCACCCAGACTCACCGCCAGCTTGATCACCTGGAGCCGATTCAGAAACGCGAAAGCCTCCGCCTCACCGCCGACGATCTCGAAGGCAAACGTGGAGCCCGCCGACTTGCACTGGCTTTCATAAAGCGGACGGTCCGGGTGGTCCTCCGGAAGAAACTCCAGATACCAGACCGACTTCACCCGGTCGTGCGTCCGGAGCCACGCGGCGACTTTCTTCGCGCCTGCCTCGGCCGCGTCCATCCGTAGCTTCAGCGTCTCAAGTGAGCGCAGCAACAGCCACGCGGTGTGCGGATCGGGCATGGTGCCGAGAATCGTCCGCATCACGCCCACCGGCGTCATCCACTCCGCATCTCCTGAGCATGAGCCTGCGATCAGATCCGAATGCCCGCCGACGTACTTGGTCAGTGAAGTGATGCAAAGATCCGCGCACAAGGCCAGCGGCGTCTGCCAAAGCGGCCCGAGGAATGTGTTGTCCACCAGCACCGGTGGTCGACCGGATGACGTGGCGAGGCTCTCGGAAATTTCCCGCGCGAGCCGGATGTCGACCAAGCCGTTGGTCGGATTGGCAGGTGTTTCCAGATAGATGACTCCGACCTTGCCCCCGCTTTCCGCCGCCTGGGCAGCGGCCTTGGTGGCCGCTTCGCTAAATGCTTTTCCGCCGCCTTCCGCCTCGAAGCCCACACCGTGGATTCCGAACTGCGGTAGGATGTGGTGGACGAGATACTCGGTGCCGCCATAGACCGGCTCGGAAAAGACGAAGGTGTCGCCCGGACGCAGGAAGGTCCACATCGCGGTTGAAATCGCCGCCATGCCCGAGCAGAAGGCCAGCGTTCTCTCCGCCCGATCCCACACCGCGAGGCGGTCCTCCAGCACCTCAAGGTTCGGATTGTTGATGCGCGAGTAGATCAGGCCCATTTCTTCACCGCGTTCCTTCTCGCGAAGTCCGTAGGCGAGCTCGAAGAAGGCCTTCCCCTCCTCCGCTGTGCGAAAGACAAACGTCGAGGTCTGGAAAAGCGGCGGCTTCAACGCGCCTTCGGAAAGAGCGGGCGAATAGCCATAGCCCATCATCAGCGTCGCGGGGGAAAGCTGTCGCTCGCCAAGGGTTTTGGAGCGGTACGTTTTGCCAATTTTTTTCATGACCCCCAACCTAGGCCCGCCCGTCACGCACGGGAAATCCTTTTGCGGTCACCTAGACGAAATGCTGAGTGGTATTCTGAGAGGCTGTCTGAAAAATTCGTAAGAGCCGTTTAGCTACAGATGGAGAACGCGGATGGATTATTTGGAATGGAGCCATCTCCAAGTAGAAATCCCTCTTTCATCCGCGTTCACCTGTTCATCTGTGGTTTGTCCTCTGGATTTGAGAGTGGGCCTTCAATTTCCAGACAGGCCCTCAGAACAACCCATTTGATGTTTCCTTGGCGCACTTGGCGTCTTGGCAGTTCAGATCCTTCCCATTTGAGTACGCCTGCGATCCCTAAAAACGGGAACCTGGCCGAATAGGAGAACCGGAAGCATTTCTTTCACTTTCCATTCTCATTTTGCGACTTCTTCCATGGCATCCTCATTCAGGTTGGCGCGCGCCAGAACCGTTAGTGCCTTGTTGGTGTCCCCCTCTTCATCGAGGATCTCTTGGAGCAATCCCGCTGCCTTGTCGTTGCCGAGCAATTTGGCCCATTCGTGGAGGCAGCCATAAGTCGCCATTTCGTAATGTTCGACCTTTTGGGCGGCTGCGATCAGGGCTGCGTTGATGGCTGGCGATCCTTCGAACTCCGCTGCGATTTCGTCACCCTCCTTCAACAATCCAACTGTCGCATTGCAGGTTTTCACTTTGGCTTTCCGATCAAAGCACGCGAAGACCTTCTCGACTTTTTCCGCGTGGCCTTCGGTCTGTCTGAGGTGGAGTTCAAATGCCTTTTTGAGGGCCGGATTGGTGGCCGCTTTCGACATCTGCGGCAGGGCTTTTGCGATGCGATGCTCAGCGTCATAGATATCCGCCAGCTCATTGAGAAATAGATCCTGAAGTGTTTTCATGGGTGATTTGGTGGGTTGGTAGGTTCCGGGGCTTTGATCATTCTCGCGACCTCCGAGGCGACAAACCTGCATCCGATCTGGATTACCTCCATGGGGTTTAACCCTACGTTCCGATCCATTTTTCCGCTCCCCGGAAAGGCAGGGTTTCACCCCATGGAATCCACTTGGTCCGTGGTTATGGTCATTCGTTGGGCGAGATGACAGAGCCGTTCTCCTGGGACAAAGAGTCCGTTTGTGAAACTTGAACCTTTCAGGAATCTCCTTTCAGTCATCATCGTTCGATAAATCAACAAACACATGAAAACCATCCAAAGAAGATTTCTCATCTCCCTCGTTCCCCTGCTTACCCCGTTGACCGCTTTTGCCGAGACGGAGAAGCAGACGGAGCCTGTCTCCACCATTTCCGAAGCGAAAGGCAGCGCCCCGATGTGGCGCGCTTCGCAGATCATGGGAATCAACGTGAAGAATGCTGCAAACGAAACCGTCGGTGAGGTCAAGGACCTCGTTCTCGACATGAAGGGCGGTCAGATCCTGGCTGTGATCATCTCGTCAGGTGGATTTCTGGGCATGGCCGACACAGTGAGTGCCATTCCGGTATCGGCTCTGCGATACGACGCTGCGAGCAAGTCGTTCCACACCAAGCTCACGAAAGATCAAGTGGGCAAGGCCCCCCAGTTCAAGAACGACGCCTGGCCGGATTACAGCCAGGCCACTTCCTTGGAAGCGCTGCGTTCCTACCGCGACTCCATCGGCGGTGATGTGAGCGCTCCGGACAACACGGCGCAGAACGAGAAGGAAATGCGCAAGGAGACCGTTGGCCCGACCGATCAGGGCAACAGCGAGAAGGACGTGCAGATCACCAAGGACATCCGTTCGGGCGTCATGGCCGCGGATCTTTCGTTCAACGCCAAGAACATCAAGATCATCACCCGCGATGAGAAGGTCACCTTGAAGGGCGTGGTGGAGTCCCATGACGAGCATCAGACGATTCTCAAGATCGCCGGAAGTCATGTCGATACCGCCAAGCTCAGTGATGAGCTGAAGGTGAATTCCAAGTGAACCAATAATCTCCCGTTAGAAATTCAAACCAACACAAACCATGAACAATAAATCAGTCTACGCCATCGCCATTTCGGAAGGCCAAGCCAACCAAATCGTCGATAGCCTCACGAAATCCGGATTCTCCTCGAACGACATCTCCGTTCTCTTTCCCGACAAGGAAACCACCCACGAGTTTTCCCATGAGAAAAACACCAAGGCCCCGGAAGGCGCCGTGACCGGAGCCGCCACTGGCGGTGTGCTGGGCGGAGCCCTCGGGCTGCTGGCCGGCATCGGCGCACTGGCCATTCCGGGTGTGGGACCGCTGATCGCAGCAGGCCCCTTGCTCGCCGCTCTGAGCGGCGCGGCGGCAGGTGCCACGGTCGGTGGAATCACGGGCGGCCTCATCGGGCTCGGCATTCCGGAGATTGAGGCGAAGCGCTACGAAAACCGTATCGCTGAAGGAAACATCCTCATTTCCGTCGTTGCGAAGACCGGTGACGAGGTGACCCGGGCCAAGGAAGTTCTCAAGAATGCGGGAGCCGAAGACATCTCGGTCACCTCGATCGGCGAAGTCGCTTCCTCCAGGGGCTGATCCTGACGGATCAACAAAGCACTGAATTCAATACAGTCCCCTTCGCGGGGGGCTGTATTTTTGACGTGCGGGGCCCTCTACGGTTCTGCGGGTGAACGGGGGCTTCGCGTCTTGCAGACAATCCATGCGATTGCAGCAAGCAGCAAAAGGGAGATGCCGTGCAGCCGCCAGCGCCACCAGTCGGTCGTCGTAGGCGGAAACGAGGCTTCCGACGTCCGCGTCCATGGCACCAATGTCTTTCCCCAGACCAGAAACGCGTCCGCCACCACGATGCTGCCAAAGCCGAAGGATTTCTCACCCTCCGAGGTCCACGGCGCTCCGAACATCTCACTGAGGATGACGGTTCGCTCCGCCAGTTCGAAATCGCCATTGGCCCGCGCGGCGGCGATCGACACCACCGTGGCCGAAGGGCTGATGCCGAAGACGAGCGGGCCGGTATCCACGTCGCCAGGACCCGAGGAACCGATCGGATATTCGCGCACCGGCAGGAAACCCAACCAGTCCTGCACGTAGAGCTCGCGAAAGCGCGCATACTGCTCGCGGGCGAAGTCGGGATCCAACTCCGGCAGCACGGCGTGCATATAGACCTGCGTGGAGGCACGAGGTCGGATGAGCGCCGCCCCGGTCTGACCGTCGATCATGTGCTGCATCAGCCCGGTTTGGGGATCCAGATGTTCGCGGGTGAAGGCCAGCCAGGACCCGATCACATCGCCGAACTGCGGGTCGAACAACTCGTCGTGCAGGCGCAGCGAAGACAGCGCCATCACATTGTCACAGGGCCAGGACTGCCCCGGATAGGCGTCGAGGTGGCGCGTGGGGGTGGCCCGGAATGCCTCTGCCAACTGGGCACTCATCCGGTGAAAAGACTCGATCTCCCCGGACGTCGGCCCTGATTCCGGTTTCAGCGCCAGCAAGCCTCCCAGCAGGCGGTTTTTCCAGCCGAGGTAAAACACGCCGTGCTCCACCTGGGTATCGGCCATGAAACACGCAAGGCCTTCAGGGGTGTCCATGCGCTGCAAGACCCAGCGCACCTCATCGACCGCGCGTTGTTTCAAGGCGGAATCCGGCGTTTTGAGTCCCACGTTCACCCAGGCGAATCCATAGAGCGCGTGGCTGAAAAACCATCCCTCCGGGAAAATCGTCTGCATGTCCGAGCCCTCGCCCGCCCGCAGGCGGCGTCCGATGTTGGCAAGCTGGGCCAGCGCGTCTTCAGCCACCACCCCACGCTCCGCCGAGCCCTTCGGCACGGCGTAGAGCCGCACGTTCAGCCACACGAGGCAGATGGCGAAGATCGCGGCGACGACTAGGATTGCGAAACGGAAAACTGCTTTGGCGAACGCGGCGGGAGCGCCCTTGGTCGTATTCTGTCTGTTCCTTTGAATTGTAATGCTTGAGGTCACGAATCCCCCAACATATAGTGATTGAATACTAGCGCGGAAACGATGAACGCTACTCCCAGGAAAAGAATGCCGAGCCCAACCATGAGACCCATGATTACTAAAATGGAGTATCGGATTGATCCTTTTCGGATCGTGCTGGACCTCCGCAACTGCATTAAAAAGCTATACCTAGTTATTACATGCATGTATCCCATGTGGCGATGATTAAAGTGCACTCCAAATGCAATCGCAGCTCCCAACAGCGCAAGCAAAGCGCCAAGAGACAAGTTGGCTGCAAGAATGCTTGATTTGGTGCTTATCGACCAAGCCAGGAAGGCAAAGCAGAAGATTGCAGAGATTATCAAAGATGAAAAAACGCGCTTTTTTAGCTCGCTAGGCGGCTTTTTAAGCGAGATTGCAAGGTTCTTGTTCCGTGCTTGTGACACTGTGTAGAGAAGTTTTAAAGATTTGATTGAGTTATGGTGTATTTTGTCTGTCCCTTTGAATGGTCCCTTTGAATGTTCATTTGCGCTTCGTGAAGACCAGATATCTGGCCAAATCCAACAGCCCGGAGTATCGGAACGTTGGGTCTGCATAGTGGTGCAGCACATAGAACGCAAAATAGTAGAATCGAGAAAATGCCCAAACGCAAATCGCCAACAGAAGAAGAACTCTCCAATCAGGCAAAAGAGAGATGATGATGCCACCGCTCAGAACGCCAAGCAGCAGGAATAATGCGCCCTTGAGCTTGAGGATTTTCGGGTTTGTAATGTCCATCTGTCGAGAGTTGTGACGCCTTGTTCGGCTCGTCGATTTCTTGACTACGATGAGTGGTCCACCGGCGAGATCAAGCTCTGGCTCCAAGAGGGACTTTGTCGCCGGTTGCCACTCACGGCTTGTTGGTCGTTTTGATCTCATCATTCTGGCTCACACGCTGACGGCGCCCAGAAACTATGGCGATCCATATCGAGACAATCAATATTCCAATAGCCGTCGCCCCCCCAGCAAGAATGATGGGAATTCCGACCGCGTAACCGAACTCGCCACTGAAGGTGCAGTATAGCCCCCCAAGGCATGCGGCGAGAAACACGAATCCTCCCCCCATCACGCCCCAAACCAGATGTATCATTTTCATTTTTTGCCAGAATCGTGATTTGTCTGTCCCTTTGAATTTTCATCGGAAACCATCAGCGACCTGAGGATGATTTGCGTTTAAATAAAAAAATGTAGTAAATCGGCATGAGCACGAAGATTAAGTCCACAACATGGATAACCCACCTCATCGCAGGCCGCCCTATCATAGCCCAGGTGCCATCACTAGCCATTCGCTCGTTTATCACGGTTGCCACAATTACTGGAGGAACTACGAGGCAAGCAATAACTACTTGGATTATTTTTATGTTCACTACTGTATGTGTGTTTTGTTTTTCTGCGCTAACGTGCTTCGGCTGTCCTTTTGAACTTTCCTTCCCTTTGAACGTTCCGGTTGTTGTAGATCTTCGGTATCGATTTTTCTTATTTGCTGGGTTCCTTCTCAACGAAGAGTCGAATAGTCGAAGGCTTTTCTTCTTGCCTAGTAACCCCGAATTCGTTGGATGACATCCACAATCGATTCAGACTACCTCCAAGGGGCACGAAGGACAAATTGGAGTCATACTGCGGAGTGGCCGGAATGTAGCTACCGTCCTCCTGCCGCTTCAAGAACGCCAAATACTGCCGAGTTGGCCTAACGAACAATGTGCCACCCCCGAATGAAGTAGCTTTCTGAATGGAACAAGTGGAAGCGTCCGCTCTTGGAAAGGTCACATGGTTTGGGGCATTGGGTGAAAATGGGTAAAAGAAATGATGAATAGTGATCTTCCCGGTATTGATTTCGCCCTTAAGCGGGGAAAGGACCTTCGCCGTGGTAATCCTCCCTGCGCCATCAAGTGAATCTTTAGCATCGAACTCTTTGGTTGACTCATGCTCGATCAGAACCACCAGATCCGAAATCTTCAGCAGTTCGGCGTAGGTGAATGACGGGGCGAATCTTGCTAAAGCTGCCTGACATAGACAGATCGTGGTAATGAGTGCGATGGTGGCTTGTTTCATGTGATTTTTTGTGGAACGTTCTAGTCCTTCGAGCCGCGACCGGGGGACGTTGATTCCTGAGAAGGCGGCAATGAGCGATTCGGAGCGATGGCTTGTTCTGCCTCTTGGGTTCTCGACCTGTAACCAGTCTGAAGCAGGAACCAACGGTAGCTACTAGGATCCTTTACTGCCAGCCTGTCGATCAATCTGTCAAAGCTATGTCGAAGGTTCGCGTCGTCAGTGAGTGAAGCGGATAATCGCACAGAATTAAAGCCATTCGCGTCTTTTGATTCTGGGAGAGAGAATCGGACAACATCCTCACCGCGACCAGAGAGGCGATGAATACCAAGCGCGCCATCTCGCTCACGGAGATTGAATAGCATCGCCTCTCCAAGTCCCGAGGAACCCACGGTGGTCGATCTGGTCGATCCGCAGAATTCCAGTACATTATCGATCCTGCTCAACTCATCGAATAGGGCGATTACCCGCTCAGTAACGACTGGGTCAACGGTATAATTGGAGTGATCGATCCGAGTCATCCGGATCCAGATCGCAATAGAGGCCAGGAATGCTGTCAGACCGACGCACGAAGCGAGAATCAGAGTGCGGGTGATTTTTGGCATCTTGTTATTGGCAGAACAGTAGAGTTCGTTTGCACACAACCTGCGGGAATATCAGGCTTGTTGCGAGGATTTTTCTTGGGTTGAGAATGGTGGATCCTGAGACAGAAGAACTTGGAGATGAGGTCGCAGATGCTTGATGACTCAGGGACGCGAGGAACCTTGGACAGACACGGGTGGAGATTCCTTGAAGAATCGGCCCGCCCCTGTCGGGGCTCATTTTTACTTTTCCAAGGTCCGGCGGCTGATGCACGCCGGCTTATCTCCGGGGTCCCGTCGGGACGAAGAGGAGATGTAGACGGTTCAAGCCGGGCGTTATTCCGGACAGCCTGGAGCGGGCTGTTTTTTGGAAGCCAAAGTGAAGACTCGGAGCTGGAAGCTCCAGAGACGGACTGGAGCAGGGATGCTCCAGCCACGTTAGGTGGGGAGTTCGAAGCTTTTTCGGTAGTCGTCCTTGAGGAGGGCGTTGGCTTTATCGGCTCCGGGGCCGGTGAAGGTTTCGGCCTTGGGGTCGATGGTGAGGGCGGCGCCGAGTTTCAGCGGGGTCTTGGCGAGGTCGATGCCGTTGGCATCGAGGTGGGCGGCGAGGCGGTCGACAGCTTCTCCGGCGGGCTTCGGGAAAGCGCTGCGGATCTTGTCGATGGGCGAGTCGCTGCCGAGGTTCCAGGAGATGTTTCCGATGTGGGCGAGGGCGGCGGAGAGGTGTCCGGACTCCGCGCCGTGGATCTTGCGGGGTTTTCCGGAGTGGGCGGCATCGACCCAGTTCTGCATGTGGGACTGGCTGCCCTTGAAGGATTTCAGGACCTTGCCGTCCTTGTCATAGACCTCGCATTTCGGGCCGTGGCTGCCGCTGAGCCAGCCGCCTTCGCATTCGATGAGGTTGCCGAGGGACTGGCCCTTGAAGGAATCGACGCCGCCCTTGTAGTCGAGCCCGGCCTTCGGGAGGCCGCGGACTTCGAAAAGGATCGGCACCGGATCGTAGTCGAGCCAGACGAGCTGGGTGTTGGCGACATCGCCATCGTCGGAGTAGCCAAGACGGCCGCCGACGGAGAGGACGGATTTCGGAAGTCCAGGATCGCCGAGGGCCCAGCGGCAGACGTCGAGCTGATGCGGACCCTGGTTGCCGAGATCGCCGTTTCCGTAGAGGCTCTGCCAGTGCCAGTCGTAGTGGAGCTTGGCGCGCATGAGCGGCTTCACCTCGCGCGGGCCGCACCAGAGATCGTAGTTCACGGCGGGATCGACGGGCGTGGGCGCGGTGATTTTTCCGATGGAGGGCCGGGGCTTGTAGCAGAGGCCGCGGGCGAGGGTCATCTTTCCGATGTTGCCGGCCTTGACCCAGTCGATGGCTTCCTCCCAGCAGGTTTCCGAGCGGCGCTGGAAGCCGTGGTGGATGACGACCTTGTATTTCTCCTGGGCCTCGGCGAGGCGGCGACCTTCCCAGACGTTGTGGGAAACGGGCTTCTCGACATAGACATGCTTGCCGTTGGCGGCGGCCGTCATGGCGATGAGGCAGTGGGTGTGGTTCGGTGTGGCGATGACAATGGCGTCGATGTCCTTCGACTCGCAGACTTTACGGTAGTCATCGTACTTCGCGACGGTGACGTTCTGCTTCGCGAGGGCATCGGCCTGCTTGTTGAGGACCTCGGGATCGACGTCACAGAGCGCGACGAGGCGGGCGCCCTTGGTTTTCAGGAGGCTCTCGATGTGGCCCTTGCCCCGGCTGTTGAAGCCGATGACGCAGACGCGGAGCTCGCCATTCGCGCCGAGGGCGCGGGCATGCGGAGAGAGGAGCGACCAGGTGCCGGCGAGGGCAGAGGCTGAGAGGAAGCGGCGGCGGTTGAATGACATGGGATTATTTGGAAAAGGTGGTCCAGTGATCGGCGAGCTTGGCGTTTTCGACCGAGCCATGATGGAGAACAACGAGATAACGGAAGGTGAGGCTTTCGCCTTTCTTGATGACGTGATTGCCGAGGGTCTTGTCCTTCTTTGCCTCGAAGTCGTGGATGCCGAAGGGGTTCGCGGCGAGCAGGCCGTAGTCGCGGGCGTGCCACCAAGTGGGGTGGCGGAGGTTTGACGGGTGATCCATGAGGGCAATGACGGCGGGTTCGCCTTTTTCATCGGGGCCGTTGAAAGCGACCCAGTTCGAACGCTTTCCCCAGCAGGCGTCGTCGGCGAGTCCCTCGCTGTTGACGATGTGGCTCTTCGCTTCCGGTCCTTTCAAACGCAGCGATCGATCGACGCGGATACCGACAAAGCCTTCCTTGGTATCGCCGAAGGTCACATCGGCGGTGGGCGCGCTGAGCTTGCTGGAAAGCTCGATCTCCAGGGTGTCGGCGTCGGTTTTCCGGAAGGTGTAGGTGCGGGATTCGAGGATCAGGGTGGTGCCATCGGCGGTCCAGGCGAGAGCGACGGTGAAGGTGGCGGAGTTTTCTCCGGCCTTCGAGTCCGAGAAGCCACGGTGCTCGATCTTCGGATCGCCCTTGCCTTTCCATGCCCAAAAGTCGAAGCCGTTGACATCGCCATGGGAAAGCCAGAACGCGCGGTGATGCGGGTGGTCCTTTTCCTCGGTCGGGGCGTCCTCTCGCATCGGCCAATGCCGGGTGAGGCAGGCACCGCCGGGGGAAAGCAGCGGATCAAGGTAGGGCACGCGGGAGTTGGTGCGGTACTCGGTGACGAGCTTCTCGCCGTCGAACACCTTCAGCGAGGTGTCGGTGTGCTCGGTGCGGAAGGCGGCTGAGACCGGCAGCGCGGCGGCGAGGAAAAGCGGAACGAGACGTTTCATCATGAGGGCTTGGAAAAGTGGATGATTTCAACAAACGTTGGGTCTGAGGTGAAGTTTTCGGGAATAACCCGATTGTGTCAGCCTCTCATGCCCGTTGATGAGCGAGTTCCAACAGTTGGTCGATGCCAATTACCAGGCGCTGTTCCGCTTCGCGATGTCACTGGCACGCGATTCGGACCGGGCCTGTGACTTGGTGCAGGAAACCTTTTGCCGCTGGGCGGAGAAGGGCGACCAGCTCCGCGACCGCTCAAAGGCGAAGACCTGGCTCTTCACCACGCTGCACCGGGAATTCCTTTCGCAGCGTCGTCGGGCCTCGCGCTTCTCGGATGAAAGCGTCGACTCGATGGCGGAGCGGCTTTCCGAGCAGGAGGAGGAGCCGGATCGCCAGATGGACGGCCAGCGTGCCATCGAACTGCTCGGCGCGCTCGACGAGACCTACCGGGCACCGCTCGCACTATTTTACCTTCAGCAACACAGCTACAAGCAGATCGCCGAGATTCTCGAAATCCCGATCGGCACCGTCATGTCACGCATTTCACGCGGCAAGGACCTGCTCCGCCGCCAGATGATGGACGAACCGTCCACCGCCCCGAAAAACATTCTTCAACTTCAACCTGAGGCTTTGAAAAAGACCCATGGATAAGGAACAGGCACGCTTGATCCTCCGATCCTACCGACCGGACGGCGCGGATGCCGCAGATCCGGATTTCGCGGAGGCCCTGCACCTTGCGGCGGCGGATCGCGAGCTGGGCGAATGGCTAGCCCGCGAACGCGCCCAGGACGCGGAGTTTTCAGAAGCTCTGGCCCGAGTCGAGATCCCGGAAAGCCTGCGCGAGGAAATCCTCTTCGGTCTGGCTGCGGAGCGTGGCGAGGCTCCCCCGCCGCATGATGAAATGGATCGCGCTTTCATCGCCGCTCTTTCCGAAGTCCATCCGCCGGAAGAATTGCGTGCGAAAATCCTCGCGGCAATGCCGCCGGGAAAAGTGGTGAAGGGACCTTTCCCGTGGTTCCGCCTCGCCCTGCCACTGGCCGCCGCAGCGGGATTCGCGCTGGCGTTTCTCGGCAGCCCTGGAAAGCAGGTGCCCCCGGATGCGAGGATCGCCAAGGTTCAGGTCGAGGCCATCCAGGCTGGCTTCATCAAGACCTTCAAGGCCCCCGATTTCTCGCTGGAAAAGCAGGATCCCGACCACGAGGCGATGTTTTCCCACCTCCGGGAGCGTGGCCTGCCCTGCCCTGGCAACACCCCGGTCCCAAGCGGCCTTACAAACGTGCCGAGCCTCGGCTGCCGCGAGCTGGTCATCGATGGCAAGCGCGGCTCCTTGATCTGCTTCAATCGCGGCGCGGACGGCATTGTCCACCTCATCCTGTTCCGCCGCGAGGACGTCTCCAGCGAGGTGCCCGTGGATGGCCTGCCTCGATTTGATCAGAGCGGCGGATGGGCCGTCGCATCCTGGGGGACGGCCGATACGGTCTTCATTCTCGCGGGTGACATCACGGTCGAGCAACTCGCCGCCCTGTTCTGAAATGCACGCTGCGGCTTGCTTCGCGGGCCATAGCGTGTTTTCTCCCTTCCATGGCAAACGCCGGTGATCTTTTTATCCGCATTCGCGGGCTCGAGCAAAGCTTCGGGTCCCAAAAAGTGCTACGCGGGGTGGACCTCGACGTTTTTCATGGCGAAACCCTGGTACTGCTCGGCGGCTCCGGCGGTGGGAAATCCGTCCTCCTGAAGCACCTTCCCGGCCTGCTGAAGCCACGCGCCGGCTCGATCGAGGTCGATGGCGTGGAGATTTCCCAGATGAAGGAGCGCGACTATGGCCCGATCCGGAAAAAGATCGGCATGATGTTCCAGGGCGGCGCGTTGTTCGACTCCCTCACCGTCGCCGAGAACGTCGCCTTTCCCCTCCGCGAAGCAGGAATGAAGGACGAGACGGAAATCCTCCGCCTGGTGAGCGAGGCCTTGGAAATCGTCCGCCTGCCCGGTCAGGAGGAAAAGCTCCCGTCCGACCTCTCCGGCGGCATGCGGAAACGCGTCGCCCTTGCCCGCGCCGTCGTTTCCCGCCCGGCCTGCGTCCTTTACGACGAGCCGCATGCCGGGCTCGATCCGATCACGGCCGACTCCATCGACCACCTCATCAAGGACCTCCAGAATCAGCAGGGCATGACCAACATCGTCATCACCCACGAGCTGCGCAGCGTCTTCCGCATCGCCGATCGCGTGGTCTTTCTGAAGGAGGGCCTGGTTTACTGGACCGGCACGCCGCAGGAATTCCAGAACACCACCGATCCCGAGCTGCGCGCATTTGTCGAAGGCGATTCCGGCGAACCGTGGTAAGCTGCCATCTTTGGAACTTGTCGATTGGAACTTGGAACTTCCGGTAATCACGGCACGTTCTCCACGTAGCTCATTTATCCCATGGCCAACCCCGAACGACGCACCGAACTCATCGTCGGAATCTTCCTGCTCAGCGGCCTCGTCCTGCTCGGCGGGTTGATTCTCCAGTTCGGACGCTTTGGCGACAAGTTCAACAACAACTATCAGCTCACCGTCATCTTCGATGACACGTCCGGCCTGATCAAGGGCTCCGAGGTGCGCATGGGTGGCGCGAAGATCGGCAAGGTCGCGGAAAAGCCGAAGCTCAATGAGGCCGTCAGGGTCGAGGTCGTGCTCTCCATCGACGAGCGCATCAAGATCCCTTCGAACTCCGCCATCCAGATCGCCTCCGCCTCGGTGCTCGGCGACAAGCTCATCGTTTTCACCCCGCCGGATGAAAAGGTCGGTACTTTCCTGGAACCCGGACAACTCCTTCAGGGTGGTGGTCCCTCCGGGCTCGAAGCCATCCAGAACGACGCCGAAGCCGTGGTCCGCGATGTCCGGAAACTCATGGGCAGCACCCAGGGCACGCTCATCAAGATCGACTCGGCCGTCGATGACCTCCGCTCCGTCACCGGCCGCTTGGGCGAGACCCTGGAAAAGGTCAACGTCTCGATCCTTTCCGACGCGAACCTCGCCAGCATCGACGGCACCATCGCCAACTTCAATGCCACCACCGAAGAGTGGAAGAAGGCCAGCGCCGAACTCCAGCCGACCCTTACAGAGGCCCGTGAAGCCATCCGCTCGTTCCAGAAAGCCTCTGACGGCGCAGAGAAAACCTTCGCCACTGCCGACAAGACCATCGCCGACCTGCAACCAGCTTTCAAGGACGTGCCGAAAGCCGTGAAATCCTTCACCAGTGCTGCCGATCAGGCCGCCCTCGCGCTCAAGAACGCCCGCGAAGGCGACGGCCTCCTCGGCACACTCACCAACGACAAGGACGTCTCCACCGACGCCAGCGTCTTCATCAAGAATCTCCGCGAAAAAGGCATCCTCCGCTACACCGACAAGGAATCGAAGCTTGAGGACGATCCAAGGAACCGCTTCCGTGGGAAGAGACGTTGATCCGTCATGTCCGGGGAAAATCCGTACACTGCACCGCAGTCGGCAGGCTTGCCGGACGCGCCTGATTCATTTGGCTGGGAGCTCGTGGACAGCCGCGTATGGGCCGAGAAGTTCGCGCAGTTTCCCATGGTGGATCCGTATTCGGGCGAGTCAGATGAAGTGATGACGATGAACCGCCTGACGGTGCGTCAGAGGCCGATTTGGATCATCGCAATTCGATGGATCTGTATTGGCCTCATTTTCCAACCTATTACGCGGTTGATGGACGGTGACCTGAGCGATAGTATGACTTTGCTCGGATTTGCGGGGCTTCTCATCAGCATCATCGCCTCGCTCTTCTTTCCCATTTGCGGGTTGAAGGTCTTCTTCACTGGCAAGACACTTAGAAAACACACCATTCAGCTTTGGACGATCAATGGCATTTTTGTGGTTGGGATTCTCACAGGAATCACCGCTGGAAATTCAGGACTGCTACCTTCCCGATTTCCACCGACTTGGATTTCCACTCTCGCCTTCGGCCTCTGGTTCCTCGGGTTGATTTGGAAAAACCTCATCCAACGCCGCCTCACCTGCCGTCGCCGGAAGGACGGCCGCTTTGAGATTCGCGGCTTTCACCCGAAGGCTCAGGCCTTGTTGGCTCGGGAAATGAATGCTCCACAGATGCTGAAATCAGAAGCAGCGACTGTCTCGCACTCCCATTAACCCTGTCTTTCAATCTTAAGGGCCAAGGGCCTGATTCCATAGCAGCCTAGGCTAACGGCCCATACGCGTCACCTTAAGGAAGAAAGCAGATTTTCAAGGCTCCTGCGATTTCTCTTATCGTGGCGACAGTATTGGAGAAGGCTTCTCAGGTGGTAGGCCCAACGATTGACGTCCGGACTTCCTAACCAGAGTGCGGCAAGAGTTTCCGTGACGAATCCCGCGATTTTGAGAAGGCTCAATGGGTGCGTAGTCGATGCTG
>JANOKL010000364.1:0-9738 GCA_031419215.1 Luteolibacter sp.
GGCGGTTGGCGACGAGGTTTCAAACACGAGGGTCAGTGGGCCGGGCACAGCGTGAGATTAGCCGGTCCGCGGAGACTCATGCCAGTCCGATTCCGTTCTTCCCGATGGCGGACCTTCCGAGCATTACGGCTGTGCAGGAAATCCGTGGTAGAGATAGAGGGCCCCGTAGGTCCAATTCGCTTTCGGCATGCCTGGAACATTCACGCGATCCATCATCAGCGCGATGTAGGGAGCCGGGTAGCCTTCGGGCAAGGGGATCACGTTTGGCCAGATCCGGGTGCCGTTTTTTTCATTCCATGGTGGCAGATCCACCTTCAGTTCACCGGCGGGTTGGAGATCCGGATAGGTGCGGAGGTAGATCTTCCGGTCCGCGCTGCCGAAGAGGGCGAAGCGCTTGCTGCCGAATTTCTGAATCATCGTGCCGGTGCTGTCCATCTCCACCGGGCCTGCCAGCCGGGTGAACCCGCCATCCCACTGGTCGCTCTCCCACATGGCGGCGCGGTATTTCTTCCCCTGTTCACAGAGCAGCAAACGCCACTTTCCCGCCTCCTTGTCATAAACGCCGTGCGGATCTTCGTGAGCACCGGCGAGTCCGATGGAACGGGCCTTCATGATGGAGAATCCCCGCCGTGGATCCCTCACGGAACTGATCGCCAGGATCGCCTTTTCCTCGGCTCTTCCAGCTCCGCCAAGGGCACTGAAACCGGTGGTCCAGCCGCGCCATGCTCCGGTCTTGGAATCGCGGAAAATGTGGGAGGCCAGATCATTACGAAGCAGTCCGTCGTCCATGTCGAAGACAATGATGCCCTCGAAACGCAGATCGAACACCGAGGGATTGAGTGAGAAAACCCCCTGGAGTGGATGCGGCAAGGCCCGGCCTCTCACGGTGATCGTGAACCAGAGGCGGCCATCCTCGAGAAGCGGCGCGCCTTCCTCATCGGTGATCGCGCGGATGTCGGCCTGACCGGAACCGGGCGAGAGATAGGATGACGCGCCCTTGAGCAGAACTTGCCCACCGGGCTTCAGATCCGTCCTGACCGCGAAATCCATTTGCTGGATCCGCTGGCGTTCCCTGAGATCGAAGTGCTGGGAAAAATCCGAGTAGCCGATGAGGATCGATCTGCCGTCGGACTCGAGAAACAGGTTCACCCCCACGGCCGACATCTGGGCGCGGAGTGTTAGGTCCTTCTCCGTCGTCCCGGCTGGGACCGGCCACTTTTCCTCGCTGACTTGCTTGCCTCCCGCGAGAACCTGCCAGGTCACCGACTCCGGTTTGCCGTCCTTGAACAGCAGGCCAGCGGTCAGGGAGTCGCCATTTTTTGAATGAAGGAAGGTCAGGCCCGCCGAGCCGTCGCCCTTGGCGCTTTCCACCACCAGATCATAGGTGGCGAAAGGATTGAAGCCACCAGCCCAACGCAGCGAACTACCTGCGGCCTGGGCGGAGGTTCCCTCAAGACTGCCGCCCTTGAACTCCCATTTGACTCCGGAGTCTGGCAGCAGTTCGGGGTGCATCAGGTCGAGGTCGATGACCTTGGCCGGGCGCAGGGAGGACAGCGGGATGTTCTGGTCGGCATCGAAGACAAGGCGCGTCGCCGCCTTTCGGCGAAACTGGATTTCATCCGGTCGGACCTCCCCTTCGACGGCGAAGCCAGACGTCTGGAGAGCGAGCAGCAGCGCGAGAGGCGCGAGGCGGTGTTTCATGGCGGGCAGCTAAGTCGAGTTCGTCCGTTTCAGGAACTCACTTGGCTCCGAATTGGTACACGGTCGTGCTCTTCAGGGTCTTCCCCGGTTGCAGGATGGTGCTGGGAAACGAAGGCTGGTTCGGCGAGTCCGGGTAGTGCTGGGTTTCGAGGCAGAAGCCGTTGCGGAAATTGTAGGGCTTGCCGCTTTTTCCGGTCAGTTTCCCGTCGAGGAAGTTGCCGCAATAGAACTGCAGGCCGGGCTCGGTGGTGAGGACGGCGAGGGTGCGACCGGTGGTGGGCTCATGCACGGTGGCGGCGAGTGCCAGCTTGCCGTTCTGGTTGTCGAGCACCCAGTTGTGATCGTAGCCGCCGCCGAATTTCATCTGCTCGTCATCGGCCTTCGCCCGCTCGCCGATGCTGTGCGCGGAGGTGAAATCGAAGGGCGTCTCCTTGACTGGCCGGAGCTCGCCGGTGGGGATGAGGCCGACGGTGACAGGGGTGAACTTCGAGGCCTTGAAGGTCAGTTCATGGCCGAGGATGTCGCCGTTTCCTTCGCCCTTGAGATTGAAATAGCTGTGCTGGGTGACGTTCACCGGCGTGGCCTTGTCGGTGGTGGCCTCGTAGTCGATCCGCCATTCATTCGCATCGGTGAGCAGGTAGGTCACGCTGAGATTGAGGGTGCCCGGGTAGCCTTCCTCGCCGTCCTTGCTGGTGTAGCTGAATTTCACTCCCTGCGCACCGTCCTTGGTCAGCGCTTCACCGCGCCACACGACCTTGTCGAATCCCTTCAAGCCACCGTGCAGGGAGCACTTGATGCCGCCGGGATCGTTGTTGGTGGCGAGCGTGTAGTCCTTGCCATCGAGGCTGAACTTTCCGTTCGCGATGCGGTTTCCATAGCGCCCGACAACGGCCCCGAAATAGGGCGTGTCCTTGATGTATTCAGCCAGCGTGTTGTAGCCGAGCACGATGTCGGCGCTCTTGCCCTCGCGATCCGGGGTTTCGAGACTGAGGACGATGGCACCGTAGGTCATGGCGCGCAGCTTGACGCCATGCTTGTTGGTGAGCGTGAAAACCTCAACGGCGGTTCCGTCAGGCGTCTTGCCGAACACTTCAGCTTTGGGTGGCTCGGCAGACATGACGTTGGCGGTCATCGCAAAGGCGAGAGTGAGTGCGTAGGGTTTCATGGTGACTTGAGTGAGTGTGAGTGAACGAAATCGGGAAAGACCGGGTGCAAGGCTTCGTTTATTTCCCTTCCTTTGCCCATTGTTTCATCAGGGCGATATTCTTGGCAACATCCGGCTTGGGCTTGCGGCCCTGATAGGCGGCCATCTCGGCGTCGTAGCGGGCCTCGGTCTCGGGGGTGCGACCTTGGTCGTGGGTTTGTTCCATCCAGCGGTCAAGCCTGGCGCGGAGTTCCAGCAGCGGTGCCGAGTGCACGGGGTCGGCGGCGAGATTGTTCACCTCCCAAGGATCGGCAGCGAGGTCGTAGAGCTCCTCGGGACTTCTGGTTTTGGCAAAGAGCAGGCGCTGCACGTCGTCGAGTTGACCCGAAGCCTCCGCGGCTCGAAGCGCGATCAGACAGGGCTTGTGGTCCTTGTAATCATTCGGCTGGAGGTAAGGGCGCTGCGGCAGGAAGTTGCGGATGTATTTCCAACGCTCCGTGCGCACGCTGCGGATGTGATCCACGGTTTCGTCCGCACGATCGCGCGCGGCAAAGGCGGCCTCGCGTGGGCGGTAGTCGGTGGCCAGAACATTGCGCGCCTGCATCGCCGCCGGCTGCGGAATGCCTGCGAGTGCAAGCGACATCGCCGCCATGTCGATGTGTTCGATGAGGTCTTTCCGGCGTTGGCCCGTGGGCAAGCCGGGGCCACTCGCCACGAAGGCAATGTGCGTGCCTTCGTCGTAGAGGAACTGCTTGCCGCGCCCATGGCTCACGCCGTGATCGGTGATGAAGAAAATGATCGTCTGATCGAGCAGGCCCTCGCTGCGCAGGCGCTCGAGGATCTCGCCCACCTGCTTGTCGGTGATCCGGACGGCATCGAGCGTGGCGGCCCAATCCTCGAGGATGGCCGGGATTCGCGGATAGTACGGCGGAAGTCGTAGTTGATCGGTGGGAGTGGAGCTGCCGAGCTCCTTGCGCGCTTCTGCAAGCTGCTTCACCCCATCACGGATCTTGCCGCCCCAGAGCTGGATCTGCGCGAAGAACGGCTGGCCTTGCTTTCGCGTCTTCCAATCCGTGCCGTCATAGACTCCCGGATCAAACCCGAAGTTGTAGTCCGTCTTTCCCTTCTGCATGGCGGGGTAGCTGCCGTTGGACGTGTGGTAGCCCGCCTGCTGGAAAAGCCTGGGAACAAGCTGCACATGGTCCGGCAGCTTGATCGCCGCCCCCACGCTGCTGCGGTGGTGATGGGCGCCAATGCTTGTTTGATACATTCCCGTGATCAGCGCGGAGCGCGAAGGAGAACAGATCGGCCCGGTGGTGAAGGCGCACTCAAACAGCACGCCACCCGCCGCCAGGCTGTCCACGTTCGGAGTCTGGATCGTTTTCTCGCCGTAGCATCCAAAGTGAGGCGACATGTCCTCGGCGATGAGCCAGAGGATGTTCGGCTTCTTTGCCGGCACTTCAGCGGCCATGCCGCCTGTCGAGGCCAAGACCATGGAAGTGACCGCAAGCAGAACGCGGAGGAGTGGTGGAAGTGGATGGCTCATGGGGGTGGATGCAAGATTCTCCTATTTCACGACTGAAGACGATTGTTCAAAACGCCTCGAGGCAAGCCCAATTCTTGCAGCGTTGTGTCTGCGAAAACTTGCGCTGGCAGAGCGCAAGTTTTCGCAGCCGGCTTTGAGTGCAAGAGCAGAAGGCAGGAAGTCGTAGCAAGTAAGTGCGTTTCAAATCCATCCCAAGAGCACTCGCAGCGGCATTTTCCGTCTTCGCTTTCTCTTCATTGCCCCAAGTGTCCGCCGCCGAGCCGCCAGTTGCGGCGGACAAGGTGGTGACCTATGAGGCGTTTGGTGCCGTGGGTGATGGGGTCGCAGACGATCTGCCTGCCATTTGCAAGGCCCACGCCCATGCCAACGAGCAGGGCCTGCCCGTCCGCACGAATCCGGCCGCGACCTATCATCTCGGGCGCAAGGCCCTGACCGCGATCATCCAGACCTCCACCGACTGGGGCACCTCGAAGTTCATCATCGACGACAGCCAGGGCGTCGATGACCACAAGCGGCCTTTGTTCGTCGTGCGCTCCAGCCTGAAACCTGTGTCGTTGAAGATCGACCGGCTCGCGCGCGGACAGAAGCGGATCGATCTCCAACCGCCCTCGGATTGCCTGGTGAGGGTGGAGAACAAGAATCGCAAGATTTTCATCCGCCGGGGGTTGAACCAGAACGATGGCAACTCGCAGAGAGAAGTGTTCGTTCTCCGCAAGGATGGATCGATCCTTGGAGACATCGCCTGGGATTATGACGTCGTCACGCGAGTCACCGCGCAGCCGATCGATTCGCAGCCGCTGGTCCTGCGCGGCGGGGCCTTCACTCGGATCGCCAACCGAATGGTTCAGAAGGTCGGATACAACTACTGGAGCCGGGACATCGAGATCCGCCGGTCCAATACCGAGGTGGTTGGCATCACGATGAAAGTCACCGGCGAGACCGATGTCGGCCATCCCTATCACGGATTTCTCGATGTCCAGGAATGTGCCAACATCATTCTTCGGGACTGTGTGGTCGACGCTCACAAGACCTACCAGACCATCGGTTCCGCCGGCAAGCCGGTCTCGATGGGAAGTTATGGTTACCACGCCAGTGATGTGATGAATTTCCAGATGATCCGCTGTCGGATGAAGGACATCCATGACAGCAGCCGCTGGGGAATCATCGCCACGAACTTCATGAAAAACATTCTGCTGGAGGACTGCGCCCTTTCCCGGATGGATGTGCATCTGGGGGTCTCAGGCAGCTTCATCATCCGCCGCTCCACGCTGGGCTACGCCGGATTGAACGCCATCGGCAGCGGGCAACTGACCATTGAGGATTGCACCATTCATGGCTCGAACCTGATCCGCTTTCGCGAGGATTACGGTTCCACTTGGAATGGGGATGTGCTGGTCCGCAACTGCCGCTGGATTCCTCCGACGCGCAATGCCGTGATGTTTCGCACGGAAAACGACGGCACCCACAATTTCGGTTACCCCTGCGCCATGCCGCGGGTGATCCGGGTCGAGGGCCTGTTCGTGGATGACTCGAAGCATAAGGACAAACACCTCGGGGTTCTATACTTCGTCGACTCCATCGCTGGCTCCCGTCCGGAGAAACCCTTCCCTTACCGCCTCACCGAGCGGCTGGAGGTCAGCAACCTCAAGACCGCCAGCGGTCTGCCACCACGAGTGAGCAACAATCCCGAGGTGGCCAAGGCGATCAAGGTGGTGGCAGTTCCTGCGAAGGCAGACGGCAAAACTCCAACCCAATGAAGGGGATGTGATCAGGGGAGGGTGATGGTCTGCTGTCCTGACGAGCCGCGTTCTTTTCCGATGAGGCCGGCAAGCTTCGGGCCGTCGGGTCGATTGCGACCGACCTGCACGGTAAAGGGTCCACCGGAAAATACCGGCGGCTGGAAGCGGTCTCCGACGACCCGGGTGGTGTAAAGAATCTCGCCATTCATCTCATCGATCACCTGCACGACGGGATTGACCGCGCCTTCGATCACCAGTTCGGGCAGCCAGGCCACCGGCTTGCGGCCATCGTTGTCATCGGCTGCGATGTTGATGGGCCAGCCGGGAAACTGGGATCGGTCGCCTGACTTCACATCGGCAAAGCGTGGCCAGCATTCCACCGTGATCCGGCGGGTCTTCTTGTGGAATCTAACAAGACCGTAGCCGTCTCCACGTTGATGTTCGTCCTTGATGTCCGGCGGGTTGGCGTAGGCCATGATCGACATCTTGTTTCCGAGGCCATCCTTGAAATCGCCGGTCCAGGGCAGAGGGCTGTTGGCCACTGGATTCGGCCCCGGCTTTTCATCGAGCGGATGCCACCAGCGGCCGTAGATCGTGTTCACAAGCGCCGGACTGGTGAAGGCATAGGGGCCGTCGCCCCATTCGCTGATGCCGTGCTTGAGCATGACCGCCAGATGCTGGTCTCCGCAGAGATGCACGGCACGCGCGCGGCGGATTTCCTCAAGCGCGCGGTTGCGACCGGCCTGCGGCCAGCCGTTGCAGTCGAGATCGGCGAGCAGGCGGTTCTTGGGATCGCCATGTAGATGCACGGCACCGCAGAACGCGGTTTGTGAGAAGACGGCCTTCATTTCAGCCCCTGTCCAGTCCTGACCCCAATCGTGGAGAAATTTGATCTGGCGTGGCCCTAACAGTTCGAGGCCAGGGAGATCGATGCTTTTCGGATCGTAGTTCGGGTTGTTGATGTGATCGGGCCGTGGTCCCATCTTCGGAATTTTGCCCTCGGGACCGGACTTGAACTTGCGATCCTCGAGAATCGCGAAATCGACACCGCCGACTCGCAGGCGGGTGAAGTAAACCGTGATGCCGCGGTCCACCGGAGCCGGATCAACCGGGTCGGGCAAATGCCACGACTGCTGGCGCTGCACCATGTTCACGTACTCGACCGGATAGAAATAGCCGCCATCCGCATTGTCCTTCCGCAGCGAACGCTTCCCATTTTCGCCCCAGAGGTTCGGATGCCCGACGTCGTGATCATCGGGGATCGCGATCGTCGGACGGTCGCGCATCAGCTCGCGGAACTGCAGGCCGAACTCGATCCATCCGGCGGTGTGCTCGGTGTGCCGATAAGTTTGATCGCCGCCGAAGAACAGCAGGTCGGGATTCTGCGCCTTGAGGTTGTCGATGATCTCCGGACGCAGGCCGGTGGTGCGGCTGGAGTTGCACGACATGTTCGCCACCACGATCTCGTCCTTGTCGATCGGATCGCGCCGAATCAGCCCTTCGAACACCGCCTTTTCTCCATGCAGCACGCGATAGGGAAAGTCCTTGGTGGCGTCCCATTTCTCGACCCGGAAATGCGCGCTCCAGCCGGGAAAAAGCACCGGTGTTTTCACTGCCTCAACCCATTCGCCGTCGCGCTTGAATTCCAAGCGGGCCTCGCGCGGCTCGTCTGGCTTGAGTGGATAAAGCTGGGCGCTGAGCTTGAGCACGCCGTGGTCCTGGGTGTAGAGCGCGAAGGCGATCACCTGATCGCGCGGCACATCCATCGGTGGTGGTGGCTCCTTGCCGCCCGGCACCTTTATCCACCACTTGCCCGTGGCGAGTGAATCGAGATTCGGAAATTCCGGAGTGAATGGCGTGACGGATTCCGCCTCGGCCGCGCGGGCCATCGGAACCGATCCCGATGCGGAAACAAGCGCGGAAAGTTTCAGGAAAATTCGACGGGTGATGTTCATTCTGGAGTGGTGGATTTTCGTGGATCAACTCTTGCCGAAAAGAACCTCATGGAACCAAAACCTTGAGGCGACCGAAGCCTTTGGAGTTTGTGGCCCGTGGGACATAGACGCGAACGCGGTCGGTGTTTGGAGCAGTGGGTGTGAAGGTGAAGTTGTCATCCACCTGGATCACCACGCCGGGAGCTCCAGTCGCGGAGGTCCAGGTGCCGACGAGGTCGGCATCGGTTTCACAGGATGCTGTCAGTCCAGCAGCCACCGAGAAGTCGCTGCGGCGATAGGTGAAGAGCAGGTAGTTTCCTGCTGGAATGGCGGGAGTGCTGAGAGGATCAGACACGAGTTCGAAGGTCGGCAGCAGCGCGGTGTCCATGCCGAGTTTCGGATTTCCTCCGATGACCATCTCCACGCCGTTCTCGATGCCATCGAAGTCAGGGTCGGCTCCAGCTCCGATGATGAGTGGATTGGTTTCACCGGGGAAGAAGCCGTCGATCCAAGATGTGTAGGAGGCGGCCGGGGCGAGGGTCAGGAGGCCGCTGGATTCGGTGAATGTGTATTTCTTGCTGCCGACAGTCTTGGTCCAGACATTGGAAGCCTCCGACCAACCGGCACTGGTGATGGTGAAGGTGCTGCCAAACGATTCTGTTAGAGCCGAGACATCCACCAGCGTCCATGAGCCGGAAGTCAGCGCGGAGGCATCGGTGAGTGTGGTGTCGATATTGAAATCACCGTTGATCGTGACAGTGCCGGTGCCGGTGATGCGGTTGCACGTGCCGGGGGTAGCGCCGATGATGAAGTTGAGTCGGGCATTGTCCGCGAGAACAAGCGTGCCTGCGCTGACCGTGGTGTCGCCGGTGTAGGTGTTGAGGCCGGAAAGGGTGAGCGTGCCGTTGCCTTGTTTGGTGAGGCCCACGCCAGCTCCTGCAATGGCACCCTGGATCTGGCCCGTGACTCCGGTTTCCTGCTCGAAGACGCGGGAGCCGGCCCCGGCGAGGATCAGGCCGGTGTTGAGGGTGCCCAGGTTTTTCAAGCTGCCATTCGTGAAGGTAATGCTATCAAGATCGGTGATGTCGTCGCCGGTCATGTCCAGAACGGCGGCGGGACCGTTGATCGCGAGGGTGCTCGTGGTGGCGCCCGCGCCGCCGACGATGCCCGCATGGGAAGTGAAGTTGCCGCCGGTAAGGTTCAAGGTGGCAGTCGATGCACCAGCGCCTGTTTGCGAGCCGAGGGTGAAAGCAGTGTTCACCGTGAAAGACCCGCCGCCGATGTCCACCGTGGCTCTTGAGGTGCCGGTGCTTGAGCCGGTTTTGGGAGCCAGATTCAGCGTATTGACGTCGAAGGTGCCGGCATCAAAGAAGAGCGAACCCGTGGGCCCCCCCGCGCCTGCTGCGGTGACGGCACCGATGGTCACGGTGCCCGCTGAGACCGTGGCGGCATGGCCCCGCAGATCAAGGGTGCCAGCGGCGCCGCCCGACGTGGCGTTCCCCAGTTGATTGGCAATGTCGAGGTTGGCACGTCCGTTGCCTGCCTTGTTGGCAATGGATATACCGATAATCTCGCGGTCGGCAAATGCCGTTGCAATGACATCCAACGCTTGGGAATCCGCCGGATCGTTGTAGGTCGGGACAAGCACCGCGCCGTTGATAACCAGATAATTGG
>JANOKL010000365.1:0-2369 GCA_031419215.1 Luteolibacter sp.
GCGTAGCCGCTGAGCGTTCCTTTTTCTCCTCCGGTCAATCCAGCCCGCGCTGGGTTCAAGTGGATGTAGTCCGCCACGATCCGGAAATAGTAGGGATCGAATTCCGAGCCATTCACCGGCACGGCCTTGTAGCGGCCTTGAAACACGTGGCCGCGTCGCAAACGTTTGCGATTCCAGCTCTGGCTGAAGGTGCCCAACAGCAGTTTCATCCCGGAAACCAAATTGGCCTGAGGAGTCTCCAGCAGTAGGTGGAAATGGTTTCCCATCAGCACCCAGGCATGGACGGACCAACCGTGGCTCTCGCACACCTCGCTCAACCGGAACAGGAAACCTTTGCGATCTTGGTCGTCGTCGAAAATCATCTTCCCGCCATCTCCCCGCGCCATGATGTGATAAACCGCGCCGGGATATTGGAAACGAAGAGGTCGTGCCATGGAGGGAATTCATCAGGAAAAAGGGGGCAATTCCAGAAGAATGTGAATCCGCGAGGACTGACCCCTTTCAGATGAGTGAAATCGTTTCACGAGAGGTGAACGATTACGGCTACTGATACCCCCAGCAACTTGGCTAAGCCAAATCGAGGGATGTTAGCATGCGGGCATTGCCCCATTTTACGTAAAATGCAAAATTGAAGATATAATAATAATTGCGATAAATAAACCAAGAGCCAAAGAAACACCAGATAATACGAGGCTGGATATAAATTCAGTCCTTGCTGGAGATGCTTTCCTGGGGATTTTGTATTTGTATTTCAATTGAACCATGAAGGGATCTACTAGTCCTGGTAGAAATACCAATGTAGCAGCTGCCGCCATCATGATTTTTCTAATAGGCTCGCTCAGATTTAAAACGTCGCCAGTCAACCAAGCCACAATTGCACCAATTACGATGATTGATGTTTTGATTGCAAATTTACTTTTCATAAAGCTAACTTATAGATTTTATAAATTGCGGGAATTCCGTTTTAAAGAAATCCAAGGCGTCTTGGCCAGCCTTCTTTATAAGCGGCCAATCTTTTGCATCAAGCAACACAACCATATCGGTTAGGCATACGCTTCTACAAGCCTTGGCTGAGTATGATTTATTCACGCAAATATCGAGACCAACACCCAAATTTATTGAGCCGCGCGTGCCGCCACCTCCGATTCCCCATCCATGGCCGTGACCAGAGTCTGCAATCGATAATCCACCACCCAAGCCCACAAATTCAGACGCCGGCCCCGGCGCAACGACCGCACACACACCTGTAGAAACAGTGTTTCCTGCGCCGACATAACTATCACTTCCGATCGAACCTGTAAATGCTAAACCTACGCCAACATCTCCAATTCCAATACCTACTTTAGGAGAAAATGTCACTGTAAAGCATTTTTCAAAAGTCGGAGGCCAACCTGTAGATACCTTGTATGTCATCGATGTGCTGGCGTCCATTCCTATTACTATGACACCAAGAAGCACGCCGATGTCCACACCTATAGAAACACCAGCATCCGCTGAAAGCAATCCATACCGATCTATCTTGACTTCGGGGTTATTTCTAACAAACCCATAAAGATTCAACCCACCTTTTTCCCCGATAGGATCCCGGCTCAACCAGCGTCCGAGGTTCGTGTGGTAGTAGCGATACCCGTAGTTGTAGAGCTGGCTGTCGTCCTGGAACTCTCCGTGGAACAGGAAGTTCCAGTCGAACGAACTGGTGGCCCGGTTTGCGAAGGCAGCTGTCATCAGGTCGCAGGTGCCGAAGGCATCGTAGCGGTAGCGTTCCTGCACGGCTGCGCTGCTGTTGATGATGGCGACCGGATCGAGGTAATCGCGGAGGCACCAGAGGGTTTCGTTGAGAGTGCCTGTGGTGGACCGCTTGCGGCGGATGAGTGTCCAGCGATCCAGTGGGCTCCAGGTGTATTGGGCCTCCACAGCGCTGCCGATGCGCTCCTCGATCGAACGCCACTGCTTGTTGTAATAGAACTCGGTGGTGGTGCTGGATTCGACTTTCTGGGTCCGGCGGCTGCGGGCATCGTACTTCGCGGTGAAGACGACGGTTCCGCCCGATGTCGTTTGATTGATGCGGATGAGACGGTTCCAGGCGTCCCAGGCGCAGTACCATTTGGTGCCCCAGTTGATCGGTTTGGGCATCAAGGTCATGTTCCCGGGACCGTCATAGATGGGATCCGCCGCAAGTCCGTTGAAGGTGAGGGTTTCGTTGCCGACGTTGTGGGTCCGGATTTGAGCCAGAGGTGGGTTGACCGTATCCAGATTGGTCCAGTTGCCAGTTTGGTCGTAGGTCAGTTCCTGAGACTGCTGAAGGGAGACGATGCCGGTGTAAGGGGGGCCGGAAGTAGGCGTGAGGTTGCCGCGCTCGTAGCTGGTGA
>JANOKL010000366.1:0-4836 GCA_031419215.1 Luteolibacter sp.
ACCTGAACTCACCGAAGCAGCTCGGCGAAATCCTCTTCAACGAACTCGGCCTGGCCGACAAGGCGAAGAAGACCAAGACCGGCCAGTTCAAGACCGACGAGCAGACCCTCGCCACCTTCGCCGGCAAGCACCCGATCATCGATGAGATCCTCGAATACCGCGAGGCCACGAAATTGAAAGGCACTTACCTCGACGCCCTGCCCGGCCACATCGTCCAGGAAACCGGCCGCATCCACACCCAGTTCCACCAACTCGTCGCCGCCACCGGCCGCCTCGCCTCCACCGATCCCAACCTCCAAAACATCCCCGTCCGCTCCACCCTCGGCCGCCAAATCCGCAAAGCCTTCGTCCCTCGCTCTGACTCTTCCATCCCCGATCCCCAATCCCCGATCTCCCATCTTCTTCTAAGCTGCGACTACTCCCAGATCGAACTCCGCATCATGGCCGCACTGGCGAACGATGCCTCCATGATCGAGGCCTTTCGTGAAAACCGTGACATCCACACCGCCACCGCCGCGAAGGTCTGGGGTGTGGCCGAGGACGAGGTCACGCGCGAGCAGCGCAGCGGCGCGAAGATGGTCAACTTCGGCATCATCTACGGCATCTCCGCCTTCGGACTCAGCCAGCGGCTCGCGATCCCGCGCACCGAGGCCGCCGAGATCATCGAGAGCTATTTCCGCCAGTATCCCGCGATCAAGGAGTTCATGGACCGCACCATCCTCGAAGCCCGCGAATGTGGCTACGTGGAGACTCTAACAGGCCGACGCCGCTACTTCCCGGACCTCACATCCGGAAACCAGAATGTTCGAGGAAACGCCGAGCGCGCCGCGATCAACACGCCGATCCAGGGCAGCGCCGCCGACATGATCAAGCTCGCCATGATCCGCATCGACGCCCTGCTGCGGGAATCCTCCGCGAAAACCAAGATGCTGCTCCAGGTCCACGACGAACTCGTCTTCGACCTCGCCGTTGAGGAAAAGGAAACCCTCGTGCCGAAGCTCCTTGATCTCATGCAGACCGCACTGCCGCTGCCGAACAGCGTCCCGATCCTCGTCGAGCACGGCACCGGTGCCAACTGGCTGGCGGCGCATTGAGGTATTGCTTTTTCGTGGATTTTGTAATACCAGTCTGGCATGGCAACCATCACCCTGAAGCTCCCGGACGATGTGAACGAGACCCTCGATCACGAAAGCTCCCGACGTGGGGTTTCCAAGTCTGCGCTGGTGCGGGAAGCAATCGAGATGGCCTTTCTCAATGCCAGCCGGAAGCAGGCCGCCGCCTCACAGTGGCTGGAGGATTGGAGGGGAAGCTTGAAGGAGGTGGTTCCGGATCCTGACGATGAGCGTCTTCAGCATCTCTACCGCAAGCACGTGAAGTGACCGACTGATGAGGCTTTTGCTCGATACCAACATCCTGCTCGATTCGCTGCTATCGCGCCCCGGAGCCAAGGCTTCTGAAGCAATCATGTCCGCTTGTGGCGGACTTCACCAAGGCGCTGCGGCCTCCCATACGATTGCGACGCTTTACTACCTGCTCAGTCGTGAAAAGGGCGATGGGATCGCGCGCTTCTGTCTGCAACGCCTGCTTGATTGGCTGGAGATCGCAAGCGTCGGCGGGACCGAGGTGGCACGCGCCTTGAAGCTGACGATGTCGGACTATGAGGACGCCATGCAGGCGGCAGCAGCGGAAAGTGACCGGGCGGACTTCATCATCACGAGGAATGTGAAGGACTTTAAGAACTCCCCGGTTCCCGCTCTGACTCCCGAGCAGTTTTTGAAAAGGTTTCCGCTGGCTCCGTAAGACACCTCCGGGAAGGCGGGCGTTCGCTACTTCACCAGGCTCTTCGCGTATTGGAGGGTGTCGATTTCACCGATCGACTTATCGCGGCGGATGGCCTTGATGCGGGGGAAACGCATCGCGAGGCCGGAGTCGTGGCGGTCGGAGGCGCGGATGGAATCGAAGGCGATTTCCAGGACGATGTCAGGCTCGACGAGGTGCTTGCGCTTTTCCTTCGAGATCGTGCTTTTCCGGAAATGCTCGGTGAGGTCCTCGATCTCGTCGTCGGTGAGGCCGCTGTAGGCTTTTCCGATGATGCGCAGGTCGCCGCTGACTTCGTCGCGAACGGCGAAGGTGTAGTCGCTCAGTACATCGGAGCGCTTGCCATGGCCCTGCTCGGCAGCAACGACGATGCAGTCGAGCGTGGGCATGACGCCCTTGAGCTTCAGCCAGGATCTGCCGCGTCGGCCGGGGTGGTAGGAACTGCCGGAATCCTTAGCGATGAGTCCTTCGTGGCCGTCGGCCAGTGCCTGCTTGAAGGCGGCATCGAGATCTTCGGGAAGGCTGACTTTTTCCACGGAAATGGCTTCGAAGGCACCGGAAAGGTTCAGCGCATCGAGTCTCACGCGGCGCTCTTCCAAGGAAAGCTCCAGCAGGCCCTGGCCATCGTGCCAGAGCAGGTCAAACGCGACAAAGCGCAGCGGCACCGAGAGCGGTTGGGTGCTGTCGGTTAGAAAAAGATCCGATTGTCCGAGATTCCGTCCGAGCCGCTGCTGAAGCTGCGCGAAGCCAAGGGTCCGATCCGAGGCGTAGGCGATGAGCTCGCCATCGAGCACGCAGTCATGCGGGATGGCGGCTGCCGCAGCGAGGAGATCGGGAAAGGCGTCGTCGAGCGGCTGGAGATCGCGCGAGAACACGGCCACGCGGTCGCCGAGCTTGTGGAGTTGGAGGCGGATGCCGTCGTATTTCGGCTCCACCCAGAGCTGCGTGGCTCCGCTGTCCACATGCCAGTCCCAGATCTCACTGGCGACGGCTGTCGGGGACGCGAGCATGCACTTGATCGGCACGAATGGGCGGAGCGCGGCCTCATCGAGGGTCTTGTAACGGGCAAAGACGGCGGTTTCCCCGATGTCGCCGGTGAGCATGTGGGCGTGCCGGACCGCCGCGGGATCGGCCTTGAAGGCGGCGGTGATGGCGTCCTCGACGAGGCCTTCCTTCAGCCCGATTCGGAGGTCTCCTGTTAGAAGTTTCACCAGGGTCTCCGACTCGGTGGGGTGGAGGGTCTTCAGCCGGTTGGCGAGACGTTCGATTCGGTCCAGTGATCCGCTGCTGCCCGCGAGTTCCTCGAAAAATCCGGCCAGCCCGTCCAGATCGAGCCGCTCCGGTTTGATCGTGAGCTCCTGAAGAAAAAGCCGCGCGGTGCGGGCCGAGTCGTTCTGGGAAAGCGAAAGCTCCCGATAACGTTCTTCGCGGGCTCCTGGAATGGAAATCAGGGCGCGACGCAGGGCAGCGGAACCGACATGAAGGGAGCGACGCCCACCGGATTTCGGCAGGGCCTCACCGGTCAGCCAGCCAGCAGCGAGGCGGAGGTCGCGATCACTTTCCAAGGCCTTCAGGTAGTTCGCGAGAAAGTCGATCTTGGCGAGACGGCTGCTCGTTTCCCCAACGAGTCGGCAGACATCGCTGAAGTCGGCAAAGGCGCAGATCGGCCGGATCTGGCGTCCGTGGTGGGATGAAACGACGGCCCGCTGGGCTCCGGCGATGGAAAGCTCGAGCTGGTCGCCACCCATCGCACACCACGCATCGATCCGGCGGCTGCGAAGCTCGGTGGCGAACTCATGCATGTAGCCGTGCACCGTCAGCACGTGCTTTGGGCGGACGCGCTGGAGGCATTCCAGCAGGCCGGGGTGATCGGCGTGGTCCGACATTGGAAAGACCTCGTCGACCCGGTAGCGATACTTTGCGCCGGGCTGCATCGCCCAACCAGTGAGCATCGCGGTGCGCTTGGTTTTCAGACCTCGCAGGGCCTTCGAGCGGATGGCATTCGGCGGTGCGATGATCGCATGGCCCTCGACCGCGAAGCCTTCGAAGCGCTTCGGCTCGGGCAGATCCGCTCCTGCCTCGCGGCAGGCATCGGTCATGTCGGCGACGTTCGGATGCAGCAGCACCGGAATGCCGTGCTCGCTGAGTAGTGCGAGGGCTTCCTGGGCCTTTCCGAGCGAATACCCGAACAGCACCGGTGTTTCGCCATCCGCCAGCGCGCCGTGGACGAAGCCGAGCACAGCGGACTCGATCTCCATCTGCGGCGGAAAGACGAATTGGGGCAGGCCGAAGGTCGTTTCAAGGATCAGCGTGTCGGCGTTCAGGAAGCTGACGGGTTCCGCCGTGCGACCACGCCGAGTTTTGAAATCCCCGGTGTAGAGCAGCGTCGCGCCATCGCGCAGCCGCGTCACGTGAAGCATCGCCGAGCCCGTGATGTGCCCGGCTGGCAACATCCGCAGGCGGAAGCCGTTGAGTAAGATCGGCACGTGGAAGGCAGCGGCCTCGATCCGGTTTTCCGCGAGGTGAAAGCGTTTGCGGACCAGAATGGCCGTCACGTCGCTGCAGATCGCGGTTTCATGCCGTGCGAAGTGGTCGGCATGTGCGTGGGAAACGAAGGCACGCGGCTTCGCATCCCATGGGTCCAGCCACAGGTCGGCTTCAGGCAAGTACAGGCCACGGTTGAAGCGAACTTCGATCAAGTGTGTCGACTATAAGGGGTCCCATGACACCGGCAATGGTTTGCACGGAAAAGAACGCGGCGGGTGGAAATCCGGATGAAAATTCGATCCGCTGACCGGTTGCGGTCGAGGGCATTCCCCCTATAGTTCGTGGCATGACAGTGGATCTCCTCTCCTACGTTCAGCAATCCTCCGGGCCCATGGGCATCTCCATCAGCTATTGGATCCTCATCGGCGCCTCGATGTTGGTCAGCATGGCCGTCAGCGGGATGCTGAAGCACCGGTTCAGTCAGTATTCGAAGGTGCAGATGCCCCTCACCGGCGCGGCGGCAGCGGAACT
>JANOKL010000367.1:0-6269 GCA_031419215.1 Luteolibacter sp.
CTTGCTTCCGACATCCCACGGCGATCAAGGATCACGCCGCCGCTTCCGGACACACCGCCTGGCTGCTTGATGGCCGCTGGCCGGAGTTTGACGACTGGTGCGCACGCCACGCGCACGACGGCGACCACTGGCTGACTCCGCTCGATGGCCAGCGTTGGAAAAAGCCGAACTACGCCTGGAACCTGCCCGCAAGTGCCGTCCGCCATCACGCTACCCTGGAGACCCTGAAGCGCTCTTTTTTCCAACGCCGCCTCCCGGCGCAGGGAGCTGTTAGACAGAAATTCCTCCTCTCTGCCCAGCAGCAGCTCGCCGAGCACTTCGCCCGACACCTCGATCCCAAGGCGCGCCACCTCGTCGTTTCCCAAACCCTCCTCCCCCACCTCTGGAAAGCCGGTCACCTCGGCGGTCGCACTTTCGATGTGCTCATCAACCGCTGGCCTCTTGCCGAGCTTCAGGCTCGACTCGATGCCGCGGCCAAAGTTCATCCCGAGTCCGACACCCTCGCAGATTTCCGCGCCGATCCCGAGCTCGTCCGTGCCGAAACGGAGGCCCTCGCCGCTGCCGCCCGACTCGTCACGCCGCATCGCGCCATCGCTGCCCACTTCGGCTCGCGGGCCTTGTTGGTGGACTGGATTTTACCGAAATGCTCAGCGGCTGCATCCGTTTCAAATCGCGCTAGCGCCTGGTTTTTTCCAGCCTCCGCCCTCGGACGAAAGGGCATCCATGAACTCGCCGCCGCCATGCGCGGGATGGATGCCGAGCTTCTGATTCTCGGAGCCGCGCGCGAAGGAACCGGCGATCCTTTGGCCGCCATCAAGCATCGCCGCGCCACCGTCGCCGAACTCACCAGCGCCACCGCGCTGGTGATGCCCGCCTGGATCGAGCACGAGCCACGACTCGCCCTCCGTGCCCTCGCCATGAGTATTCCGGTCATCGCCAGTCGCGCCTGCGGCCTGCCACCTCACCCACTGCTCACCGAGATCGACGCCGGGGATGTCGAAGGATTGAAAAGCGCGCTCGAACGCCTCACCCGGACCGAACCCGCATGCGCCGTTGCCTGATCTGCCTGTTCGGGATTTCCCTGCTCGCCTGTCGGCCGAAGAATGCTGACGCCGAGGAATCGCCATCCCCTGCCCAAGTGACGACCGAACCCGCCGCCGTGCCGACCGATTTTCCCGAAGCCCTCTCCGGCCCCGAACCCCTCCCCGGCCCCGAACGCGCCGCCGCCGCCAAGGCCCGAGTGCTACCGCAGTTGAAGAAAGACCTCACGGAAAAGGGCCTCCACTTCGGAGACCCCGTCTATCTCCGTGCCTTCAAGGAGGAGCGCGTGCTGGAGCTCTGGGTGAAACGCCGCGATACCGGGAAATACGAGCTGTTCCGTACTTGGCCCATCGCCGGGGCCTCCGGAACCCTTGGTCCGAAGCTCACCGAGGGCGACTCGCAGGTGCCCGAGGGTTTCTACGTCGTCACCCCGGAGCGCATGAAACCGGACTCCCTGTTCCACCTCGCCTTCAACCTCGGCTACCCGAATGCCTACGACCGCGCCCACCAGCGCACCGGCACCTACATCATGATCCACGGCAACGAGTGCTCCATCGGCTGCCTCGCCATGACCGATTCCAAGATCGAGGAAATCTACACCCTCTGCGCCGCCGCCCTCGAAAACGGCCAACCCTATTTCCGCGTCCACCTCTTCCCCTTCCGCATGACTCCCGAACGCATGGCCAACACCACCGGCCAGCCCTGGGAGGACTTCTGGAAAAACCTCAAGCAAGGCTACGACCTCTTTGAGAAGAACAAGGTCCCGCCTGAAGTCGAAGTGGAGAACCTCCGCTACATCTTCAAGTGAATCGAAGCGCGATCCGGCTCCAATCGACGGAGCGCCGGCTTCAGCCGGCCCACGAGAATCACCACCCACTCTAGCTCATGCTGGATGAGCTGCATCGCCGGTAGCACGAAGGGTGCTCTTCGGCAGACCCGCTCATGATTTCACCGCCTTGCGGATCATTGCGAAATGACGATCCCGTTCCAGCAATTCCACCCCGTGGCGTTTCGCGCAGGCGAAAACAAGCACGTCGCCGAGAGGAACGTTCACACCAGCCCGCAAGCAGGCGCGCGACGTCGTCGCAGCTTCGGTCCAGCAGGCTTCGTCGAAGGCGAGCCATGTGCAGGCTTTTTTCGATTCCGCGAGTCTGGCCTCCTCCCGCTTACCCTTGATCCCCTGGAAAAGCTCAACCCATATCGGCTCGGTCATCGCCGCCCTGCCGGAAAGCAGCAAGTCGCCAAGTTCAGCGGCGATCTGCGGATCTCCACCCAAGCGGGTCGCCGCAATCCACACCGAACTGTCCACCAAAATTTGATCTTTCATCGTTTGGCCTTCGCGCGGGTTTTGTCCCCAACTTTCCGCGCTGCAATCTCCACGAGATCTCCAGCTTCGATTTCATCATTGGTCGCGATATCCCACGTGCCAAAGCTCGCCACCAGATCCTTTACCCGCTCCTGACGGTTGTATTCTTCCAAAGCCTTCACCACCGCCTCACGCTTCGTCTTCGCCCCGGTGTAGCGAATGGCATCCGCCAACGCCGAATCAGGAATATCAATGGTGGTTTTCATGGATTCCAAATACTCTCGGAATCGGAATCCTTCAAGGCGCAATCCGAATCGCTTTCACGACGCCGGCACTTTCACGCTTTCGTGAAAACGGTGATTTTCGTGAAAACCCTCACCCCGCCGCCTCATACACGCTCTCCCCGCTCTCCGGATACTTCTCCAGCACATGCTGGAAAAGCACCCCGCACTTCTGTTCGAAAAGCGCTGGCCCAGCACTTTCCGCAGCTTCTCCTCCTGATCGTCGTCCAGCCCGGCGTCCTCGATCGTTTGATAGATCTCCTCGTTCAGCTCCGGGTTGGTGATTTGCAGCTCCGGCGTCCGGTTCTCGTAGAACACCGGCACGGTCGCTCCGTCCTCCACGGACTGCCTGAAATTATAGACACTCACATAATCGCCGAACACCTCTCGCGTCCGTTCCTCTCCGGCGATCAGCGGCGTGCCGGTGAAGGCCACGAACTTCGCGTTCGGCAGCGCCGTGCGCATGTTCATCGCCAGCGTATCGTATTGGCTGCGGTGCGCCTCGTCCGTCAGCACGATGATGTCATCCCGCTCCGACAGCACCGGATGCAGCGTCCCCGGCTCCGTGCGGAACCTGTGGATCAGCGTGAACACTGTGCAATCTGGGCGCCTGAGCAGATAACAAGAAGAGTGATCAACCGGCTCGGTATTGGGATTGAAAGCGGTCACGTCTGAAACGAAATCGATTGCGATGTGAAACTGGCAGCTCGAATCGGTCCCACAGATGCTCTCGATCCCCGATTGACAACAAAGGAATGATGCTCATAATCATCACAATTAAAGCCCAAACAGCTGAAGATTCCCGCATTAACCTTAGAAAATCCCTTAAAATGGCAAAAAACGAGCCTTGGACTGTAATTGATCTTTTCTCCGGAGGTGGCGGAATGAGCTTCGGCTTCCACAGCCATCCGAAGTTTCAGATTGTTGGCGCGGCGGATGCCCAAGTGGCGAAGCCAAGTAGTGGAAAAGGCACGCTCGAATGCAATTCCACATACGAGTTGAACATGGGAGTTAAACCTGTGGAAGCCGATCTTTCAAAAATCGAGCCGAAAGTACTTAGGTCAAAAATTGGGAATTCGCGACCGACAGTACTGATTGCGTGCGCTCCCTGTACTGGATTCTCCCGCACCAATTCCAGCAACCACTTGCGCGACGATCCCCGAAATTCTCTTGTTGCTCGAACAGCCGAATTTGTAAGAGAATTTGGACCCGATATTCTCGTAATGGAGAATGCGCGGGAGCTTCTTCGAGGGAATTTCAATCATCACTTTGATGTCCTCAGGCAACGCTTGGATGAAATGGGCTATCAAGTCTCAGCTCAAACCCATTTCCTTGATTCGTTTGGGCTACCTCAAAAGCGGGAGAGAGCGCTTGTAATCGCTGCTAGAATTGGTCTGCCGCTCCGCACCATGGAATGCCTGTGGGAAGGCTGGAAGGTTGATCCAAGCGCAACGACGGTCAGAAGAGCAATTAGCGATCTTTCGATACTTTCAGCAGGAGAGGTTGATCGAATTGACCGATTTCATGCCAGCCCCTGCTTCGGGGAAATCGGAATGAGTAGACTAAAGGCCATTCCCCATAATGGAGGATCGTGGGCCGATCTCCGAACCCATCCTCAGGCAGCCTCCCTTCTGACTCCAGCAATGAAGAAATATATCGAGATAGGTAAGTTCGGCTCCCATCCAGACGTTTATGGACGGCTTTGGTGGGATAGGCCTGCTGTTACGATCAAACGGGAATGCGGTCATACCGGAAACGGGCGCTATGCTCATCCCGAACAAGATCGGCTATGCACCGTTCGAGAATTGGGCATTCTGCAAGGCTTCCCGAGCACCTATCGATTTGGCGCTAGTTCGCTTGGTAACATGTATCGTCACATCGGGGACGCAGTTCCGCCGCTCATTTCATTTCAAATCGCTTGCGTCTGTGATTGGATACTGTCGGGCAAGCGGCCTGAACCGAAGGAATCAATTTTGCCCGATACCCATTTATTTGCAGCCGATATCATTCGTCAGAATCACCAGACTCTCCTTCCTCTTGCATCGTAAATGGCAAAGGAACGGTCCATCCGGCATGGCAAACGCAATGGTCTCTACTCAAGTTCGTGATTGTCACCTTTTCCACGCTACCGTCCAAAATAAGGCGGAATACACGTTCACCCCGGATTGAAACCCAAGCTGAGCTGCCACCACTCCCCGTTCTAGGCGAAAAATCGCGAGGTGTTAGACCTCCACATGCTCGCAGCACATCAAGAGGAATTTCTAGTAATTCATAGAAAACTGAATTCGTGACAGGTTGATCAAAGCCACGCAGTGAGATAATTCGTTGGTACTGCTGAAGATGATGCGCAACACGTCCAGTTACAGCCTTTGCAAAGTCCTTCGGCGTGCGGCATTCGCGGATCCATCGAGCCTCCATCAGTTTTGAGATCGTCAACCTAGTCGGATGAATGCCCGAAGAGCCTTCAGTCTTACAGGAAAAGTGAACTCCGTCCACGATGACGTCAGCTCCTGGATTAGTTTGGCTGCTTACAATCGTCGCCACTCTCCCTGCAGCTTGCGAAGCGCGTTTAAACGCGAACTCAAATGCTTTCTTCTTCAGCTTGTCATCGTTTGTAGCGTGATGCAGCAGGAGCCGATTCTCGAAATTCTCTACAAATGCGGGAACGGTAATGTCGGAACCGTTGAGAATCTGTCGTTCAACTGGAATTCTCAGATATTGTGACATTTCTAGAATTAAGGTCCGTTGCCCATCAGTCAGTTGGGCGAGGCTTTGGAGCATTTCTTCAGGAGTCGGCATGGCGCGGTCAAAGATTGGCCATGAGGTCTGCAACGGTGATCCCAAGGGCCACCGCGATGCGTTCGATATTTCTGAGCGAAATATTCCGCTCTCCTCGTTCGACACTTCCAATGTAGGTGCGATCAAGGTCGCAAGCCTCCGCGAATGCTTCCTGCGAAAGGCACTTTCCTTGCCGAAGCTCGCGAACTCGGCTGCCGAACTTGGCTAGAATCTTGGAATCAGTATCCGCTTCACTTGACATCCCATAGTCATCTTAATTTGAGGCGTTTCCGTCCACGGACTATAAGTAGCATACGCTGAGAAGTTCGGTGCCGATCTGGGCTGGAGCCAACACCATCGGGGCTATTTCAGGTTTCACCTCAGGATTTACGGTCTGATTAAAGTCGCGCTAGTCGGCGTAATCAAGGAGGTGATGGAGGTCGAGGGCGAGCGAGCATTTGACGCCCGTTTTGGTTTGCTAGGGTTGGCCTTCGAAATTCTCCGCCAGGCAGTGAATGAGGTCTGATTTCATGCTTTGAGGAGTTCAGTAAAGTTTTCGGCGTTGAGGGCTACGAGCTGTCCCTTGAAATCCTCGTCGCTGAGGTCCTCGCCCTTGGCGGCACCGACGTAGCGGCCCGGATTGAGCGACCAGCCCTGGGCTTCGATTTCCTGAAGGGTGGCGGCTTTGCAGAGGCCGGGGATGTCGATGTAGGACGGGGCTTCGCCGAGGATTTTCTGCCATTTTCCTCGGAGCCGTCGTTCAACTCCAGATCCTCGCCGCGATAGAAGCGGACGACGTTGGCGAGGAATTCGAGCTGGGCGCGGGTGAAATCGCGGTGGGCGCGGTCGAGTTGGCGGAAGAT
>JANOKL010000368.1:0-1006 GCA_031419215.1 Luteolibacter sp.
CGGGTCGCCTTGAGATCGTCAGCTTCAACCTCGACGAACTGCCGGATGCCGGGGAATCGATCGTGCGCGGGCTCGGCGTGGACTGGCAGGTGCTGCGCCTGCCGGGCGGCAGGAAGAACCCGATCTACGATCCCTTTGTGAGATCCGATCCAAAGCTCCTGACCTTGAGCCCGACCGGATACGCCGCCCTGATCATGTCCGGCACCACTCGGCAGAAGGAGGAGACGGAGGGCGAACCGGACTACGCGCGCATGTTCCAATCGACGCTCGCCAGACAGTGGACGGAGCCTCGTTACGTGGAGCAGCTTTCGTCGCTGCTGTCCGGTGATTTTCTCATCCTGGATCCCGACGGCGGCATCGATCCCAAAAGCCCACCGGAACTGAAAGCCCAGTCCGGCACCCAGAAGCCACTTAGTCGGACGGCGGCCTCTGTGCCCGAGGAAACCCTGCGGGCGATCCAGGGTTGCTTTGTCGCGCCGCCTCTGCGCTACCGCCTGCCGCACAATGAAATCAGCAAGAACTACGCGAAGGCTGCCGAGCTCTGCCGCAAGGCCATCGCCGACCACCCGGCCGCGCCGGATCTTTGGATCGTTCACAATCGCCTGATCATCGCCCTGCTGGGACTCTGGAAAACCGACAGTGATCTGGGCAAACTTGCTGAGGCCACCACGGAGGCCAAGATCGCGCTCACGGCGGGTTTCCCGACGGGCTGTGAGGTCATCGCCCGTTTTTGTTTGGCGCGGGAGGCCCTGCGCCAGCCGAAAGCGGACCCCCGCGCGGTGATCAATCAATGGGTGACCGATTGCGGTGGTGACAAGGCCTCCGGGCAGGCGCTCGCCATAGCAGCCCTGCTCTCGCTCGAAGTCGCGGATCGCATGCGCTTCGAGGACTATCGCGGGATGATCCTCAAAGACCGCACCGAGGACCCGATGATGTGGACGTTCAGCGCCTTTCTTCTCGATCGCTATCACCGCTACTGGTTGTTCCAGGTCCCGTTCACGGCCGG
>JANOKL010000369.1:0-2850 GCA_031419215.1 Luteolibacter sp.
GATCCCGCCGCCGCAGGCAACCCCGCCTCTTATGGCATGGAGGCCTGGACCTACATCTACCAGTCGAAATACGGCAGCCCCGAGGTCGATCAAGCCACTCCGAAAATCACCGCCGCCACCGTTTCACCGGACAAGACCAAGGTCCGCCTGAAAGTCGACGGTCGCGTTCAAGGCCACGTCCACCACCTCAGTGCCAAAGGCGTCAAATCCGCCACCGGCACCGACCTCTGGCACCCCGAAGGCTGGTACACACTGAACGAGATTCCGAAATGAGTTTGAAGTTTTCAGTTTCAAGTGTTCAGCAAGAGTCCTCACCTTGAACCTTAAAACTGAAAACTTGAATCTCCTGCTCTGCGGCCACGGCTACCTCGGCCAAGCCATCTCCCGCGACTTCCTCGCCGCCGGCTGGCAAGTCACCGCGCTCGCGCGCGGCTCTGACTCTTCCCATCCCCCATCCCCGATCCCCAATCTCCGATCTCTTCAGTGCGACATCAGCTCGCCGGAAGACGTGGCCGGGCTCGGACACCTCCAGCCCGACTTCATCGTCCACTGCGCCGCCTCCGGAAAAGGCGGGCCCGAAGTTTACCGCCAGGTCTATCTCGATGGCTGCCGGAATCTAACCGACACCTTTCCCGGCGTCCCCCTGCTCTTCACCTCCAGCACCTCGGTCTATGCGCAGATCGACGGCTCCGAGGTAACCGAGGACAGCCCGGCCATCCCGGATCGCGAAACAGGCCGGATCCTCCTCGAAACCGAGCGCCATGTCCTCGACCACGGAGGCATCGTCACCCGCCTCGCCGGCATCTACGGCCCGCATCGTAGCATCCTCCTGAAAAAGTTCCTCAACGGCGAAGCCATCATCGAAGAAGACGGCCGACGCTTCATCAACCAGATCCACCGCGACGACGCCTCAGCCGCCATCCTCCATCTCGCCAGCCTGCAATCAAAAATCGGCAATCCTCAATCCTCAATCGTCAATCCCCCCCTCTTCAATCTCTGCGATTCCACCCCCCTCACCCAGCGCGAAACCTACGAGCGCATGAGTGAACTTTTCTCCCGCCCCCTCCCGCCCACCGGCCCGCGTGACCTCGACCGCAAACGCGGCTGGACCCACAAGCAAGTCTCCAACGCCAAACTCCGCGCCACCGGCTGGGAACCCCAATTCCCCAGCTTCCTCGACGCCGCCGAATCCGTCGCCACGACACTGGAATAGTCCACTTCGTCATTCGGAAATTCCTCATTCGTCATTCCCCCATGACCCTCTTGGGGGATCATTCGCCGGATGACAGCCCGCCATTGCCGTATCAGGCTCGCCTGATGAAACGACTGCCTTTCGCGCTCCTCGGCCTTGCCTCCCTTCTTCACGCCGAAGAAGCCACCAAGCGCTTCGACTTCGGCGACGGTGCTGCGGCTTCCGGTGCCATCGCGGTGAAATCCACTGATCTCTTCGATGCCACGAAAGGCTACGGCTTCGAACCCGGCCGCACCCTTTCCTCCGTCGATCGCGGGGGCGATAGTTGGGCGGGAGATTTCATCACCGGCGAGGGCGGCTTCTATTTCTCAGCTGAACTGCCGGAAGGAAATTACGAGGTCGCAGTGACACTCGGGGATTTGAAAGGTGAGTCAGACACCACCATCAAGGCCGAGTGCCGACGCCTGATGCTGGAGGACATCAAGACCGAGACCGGCAAGCAGGTGGTGAAAAAGTTCGTCGTCAACGTGCGTCGTCCCGAGATCACCGGCGGCGACAAGGTCCGCTTGAAGGCCCGCGAGGTTCCCTACCTCCACTGGGACCACAAGCTAACGATCGAATTCAACGGCCCCCGTCCCGCCATCGCCGGAATTGAGATCAAGACCGTGGATGTCCCGACCGTTTACCTGATGGGCGATTCCACCGTCACCGATCAGCCCTTTGAGCCCTGGAACTCCTGGGGCCAGATGGTCACGCGCTTCTTCAAGCCGGACATCGCCATCGCCAACTACGCGGAGTCCGGCGAGTCGATCAAGAGCTCGCTTTCCGCCAACCGTTTCAAGAAGGCCTGCGCCAACCTGAGGAAGGGCGATTGGATGCTGGTGCAGTTCGGCCACAACGACATGAAGGACAAGTCCCCCGACGCGCTGGAAACCTACCGCAAGAACCTCGAGGAAATCGTCGCGGCCGTGAAAGCCAAGCAGGCCACGCCCATCCTCATCACCTCCGTGGAGCGAAAGGGCGGTGTGAAGACCGACACCCTCGGCGGCTACCCCAATGCGGTTCGAGACGTGGCGAAGCGCCTCAACGTCCAGCTCATCGACCTGCATGCGATGAGCCGTGAGCTCTACGTCGGCCTCGGAAGCGAGCTCGACAAGGCCTTCCACGACGGCACCCACCACAACAACTTCGGCAGCTATGAACTCGCGAAGTGCGTGGTCGAGGGCGTTCGGAAAAACGCCCCCGAACTCGCCGCCCACCTCGCCGAAGACGCAGGAAAATTCGATCCCTCACATCCCGACAAGCCCGCCGACTTCCACGTCGCCCTCAGCCCATCGAGCGACGCCGCCAAGCCCGACGGCAACTAAGCAAATCGTGGCGGCGCTTTCCAAGCGCCATGCCAATGCAGGCAGGGACCCAACCTCCGGGCGGTCCGGTGGGGGACAGCGGATATGGGAATCCGGCGCATCCGAATCCTTCCACGATCCATCTGAGCATGTGTCGGGCGCTACAGGAAAACTGGGACTCGAAGGACTCACGTGAATCTCCCCCACCGGACCGCCCGGAGGTCGAGTCCCTGCCCTTCACTCGGGCGAGCCGCCCGAGCCCCTCCTGAAATTCGTGGCGGCGCTTTCCAAGCGCCTAGCCGGGATATGATT
>JANOKL010000370.1:0-1881 GCA_031419215.1 Luteolibacter sp.
CCGGCAGCACTCCGAGCGCGGTCTTTGATCCCGCCAGGCCGGAAACCACCGCGTTGAGCGTCCCATCCCCACCGGCAGCCACCACGATCGGCTCGCCCTCGGCGGCAAACCTCGCGGCCATGGAGCTGGCCTCCTCCTGGCTGTTCGTCGCGCAGAGATAAAAGCGAGTCGAACGGTCCATCAGGAAGCGCAAGGTCCGCTGGCCCCGTTGGCTTCTGGCCTTGGGATTGAAGATGAGCGGATATCGCGGCGGAAATGCCATGCAAGAGTCATCGTTGAAACCCGGACGTCCCGCAACCCGTTTCCCCGCGCTGCATCAAACGCTCAACCACTTCATCGACCGGAAGACCCACGACATTGCTGTAACTGCCTGAGATCCCGCGCACGATTCGTTCGCCATGCTCCTGAATGGCGTAGCCGCCCGCCTTGTCGAGGGTGTGGACGAGCGAAAGATAGTCCTCGATGGCCCGCTGATCGAGATCGTGAAACTCCACCGACGTGACCGCGTGAAACACCTCGCAACCGCCGCCTGGCAGGCAGAGGCAGACCCCCGTGCACACACTGTGTGAGCGACCGGAAAGTCTTCGCAGCATCGCCTGAGCTTCTTCGAGTGAAGTCGGCTTTCCCAGAGCGGTGTCGTCGATCCACACCAAGGTGTCCGCCCCGATGACGACCGCGTCCGGATGATCCAGCGCCACTGCCTGGGCCTTCAAGCGGGCATTGTGTTCACAAAGTTCTGCGAGTGGCATCGAGGGATCGTGGATCTCTTCGGCAGGCGAAACCTTCACCTCGAAGGAAATTCCCGCCGCCGCGAGGAGTTCACGGCGCCGGGGCGATGAAGAGGCGAGGATGACTTGCACCTAGGGAGAAAAGGCGAACCACTGACAACGCGGAAGTCTAATCCACCGCTTAACGCGCCGCCCCTTCGCGGGCCGGAGCCTCGACAGGCGTCACCACGACCTCGATCGAGTCCGCGCCACGCAGCAAACGCATTTTCACCGGTTCGCCCGGAGCCAGATAGAAAAACGCGTTGGCTGAATCGGCATAGTCGGCGACCGCCCGATCACCGATCTGGAGGATGACGTCGTTGGCGCGGATGCCGACCTTGTCAGCCGGAGATCCCGCCGCCACGCGGGTGACTTGCGGAGTTGGGATTTCCGCCCGCAGCGAAAGCCCGAGCCAACCGCGCACAAGATCTCCTGATTTGAGGACATCCTTGCGGACCCGATGCAGGGCCTCCACCGGGAGGGCGTAGGCACTGTTGGCACCTGCGACTTGCTGGAACACGATCCCCGCCAACTGTCCACGAGCGGTCAGCAAGGGGGCACCCGGAGAGGGTACCGGACCGTCAAAATTCACGCGCAACAGGGCCAATGGCAGCACCTTTGTTCCCACCTGCTTCACCCACCCGCTGGTGCGGGCCCGCTGGCTGCCACTTAGAAGTTCGATCCCGGGACTGGCCGGAGTCTTCCGCTCCCAAGGCAGTTTGCCGGGAGCCACCGGACTTTCGGGGCGCAGAAAACAAAGTCGCGAAACCGGATCATGGCCGATCACTTTCACCGGAACCGGCTTGCCGCCGGATTTCAAAGCAGGCTGCGACGCATCCGCGCCACTCAGGACCACCGCCACCAACAAGGTGCCGTCCTCGACGGGAACGGCGACTGAGTGACATGGCCTGCCATCCTTCGCTGCGGGGAAATCCACCTCGAACTCCGCTGCGTTGACCACCGCTGCCAGAGCAAACGATGCCACGCCTGACCGAATCGACCGCCGAATCCGGCGTTTGATCATCTTCCGGACCATTTGGTCGCAGATCAGAACTCCCGCTCGCCGGCGCTACCTTGGGTCGCAGGACCCAGGTCCAACTCGTCGAGTTGCTGC
>JANOKL010000371.1:0-11050 GCA_031419215.1 Luteolibacter sp.
AGTTCAAGAAGGTCTTCGGAGCCTACCCGAAGTCGGTGGGCTCCTGGTTCATTGATGCCCACACTCTCCGCTACATGCACGACCGCTACGGCATCGAGTCCTCCTGCAACTGCAAGGACCAGATCGGCACCGACGGCTACACGATGTGGGGCGGTTACTGGAATCAGGGCTACTACCCAAGCACCAGGAATGCCTACATGCCGGCCCAGAACGCCGAGAGCCAGATCCCTGTCCCCATTTTCCGGATGCTCGGCAGCGACCCCATCCACCAGTATGACAGCGGCCTTGGAACCGATCACCAGAAGGTGATCTCCCTGGAACCCGTCTACACCGCCGGCGGCGGCAACGAGGCTTGGTGCAAGTGGTACTTCGACGCCTTCGTCAACGGCCCGGCCATGGGCTTCGGCTACACCCAGGTCGGTCAGGAAAACTCCTTCACCTGGAAGCGGATGGCAAAGGGGCTCGAAATCCAGATGCCGATCGTCGCCAAGCTGCGCGATGAGGGGAAAGTCACCGTCCAGACCCTTGGCGAAACCGGCAGGTGGTTCAAGAACCGCTACAAGGTCACGCCACCCACGTCCGTGACCGCCTTGACCGATATTTCGGGAAAGGATCTGAAAACCGTCTGGTTCAACTCCCGCTTCTTCCGGGCCAATCTGCTCTGGGAAAAAGGCACGCTGCGTTTCCGCGACATCCATCTCTTCAACGAAGATCTTGAGTCGCTGTATCTCAAGAAACCTGCAACTTCCAGTCAGTGTTTCTATTGGACTCTTCCCGTAGTCGACGGCTTCTACTGGAGCTCTCCGCAAACGATTGCTGGCCTTCGTTTTAAGACCAAGGCAGGCGAGGAAATCAAGGGAGGCGACCCGATCGTGGACGACACCAAGGAAGGCGAACTCTCGATTCGCTGGCCCCTCACCTCACCAAAAGGAGAGATCAAGATCATCTTCACCGAGGCCTCCATGAACATCTCCGCAGACATGGAAACCAAGGACGAGTGGTTCCTGGAACTGGGCCATGACAAGAACGCCCAACTTCCGTTCAAGCAGGTGGACGACACCAAGCTCTCCTGCGTTTACAAGGACTTCGCCTACTCCGTCTCCGCGAAGCAAGGGAGCTTCAAGATGGAGCCCGCCACCGGCCTGAGAATCCTCCCGAAAGACCAATCCGTCATTCTGGATTTTTCACCCGCATCGCCGCAGCCGAAAGCCGGAAAAGACTGAAAAATCCAGCCACGCCATCCCAACAAGGAGAAGCGGCATGCTGCCGCTTGATTTTCTATCCACACCGTCTCTCAAAATGCCTTGGGCAAAACGCCCAAGTAGGCCAGCGCATCGTCGTCAGCCTGCGGACTCGAGACCAGGAGGAAGCGGCGAAGCGCCGTGGTCTTGTGATGGAGGCGCTCAGGAAGGCGAAGCTCGTCGCGAGAAATTGATGAACGTCGGGGAGCATCAGCTACCAGAAGTCCCCTCTGATTCGGGGCCAGGGTTTTCGTTACCATCAGATCTTGACTCGGAGCGGGTATCGGATCCTCCAGCGCCTGTCTTTTTTGCCTCTTCGTTCTGACGTCGCTTCACATCGTCGAGCAACGATCTCATAATTTTTCTCGTAATTGATTGTGTGCCAACGGCTGCCGTCCATGTGTCGAAATGGGAAATACTGTAGTTCTCCTTGATCCACTCGAGAAAGGCGTCGCTTTGTGAGGCAGCCTTGGAAATCAGTTCGACCCAATCCCATCTGTGAAGTAATCGTGCCGCCCCATGTATAGTAGTATGCGCAATCAGCTTGTTGATCCACTTCCTCTCATCATCTGCCAAAAACTGCAAGGACTTGGGCGACCCAAAGTCTGAAGCTCTCAAATCGTCTGGCATAGTTCTATTATTGCGTAGCGCAAAGAAATCATCCAAATCCCGAATAGCAATAAGAGATGTATGTAGACACGCATTCTGAATTGTCCTGATCCTGTAGGTGCGCGAATTGTCGCCTACTTCAAATTCAAGGTCTTCATCATCCTGAAATTCGATAGTGAAGAAGTAGTATGAAAAAATAAGATTTAAGCGTTCAGCAAAATACTCGAGGTGCGGCGCAAATTTTCGATCAACTTCATCTGGCGTTTCGTCACTCACGGTCTGTAAGGTTTATTGTAGAACGCCCAATGTGTTGGTGAGTCTAGTAGCGAGCGCTAACATGGAAACGTTTTGAGGGTTGGGGATAAGTAAGTTCATCGGAGCTAAAGGGTTTGGTTCGATTGTGTATGTGCGAATTGCTCGTTTCCTTCGTTATTTCTTTGTAGTCCCCTTAGAAACGTAGAGAATTCATCGCTGAGCCTGAAGTCGTTAACGCCTCTCTCACCATTAAGTGTCGCAATTCGGTCAAATAAGGAAATCGTGTCTGTCAGAAATCGCCTCAGGCTGTCGTAAGTTAGTCCGGTGTCCTTGGCTATTTGATCAGGATCGCAGCGGTTATCTATATGGGCCACAACCTTACTCCTAAGCTTGTATAAGCGGCGACCGATCTCCCAAATTCTGGAGAATTCAGGGTCAAGTTCGGCCTTCGAAAGAGTCTTCAATGTGACATCATTTGAGCCAGTTCCAAATACCGAGCAGAGCTTGATTATGAAAGAAGTATAGAGTGCAGGATTGAGAGTCGCATAGATCACTGGGAGCTGTTCAAATCCATCGATTACCTCGGTTCGCTGGTCGTGTGCGCCAATAAGGAGCCACCATAGATCGCAGGAGTTCCTCGCATCGAATAGCGCGGATCTTAAGTGTTGGTAAGTACTTTTCATGTCTTGGAGTTCGCTTAAAGTATTGCACGGAAGGGGGATTACATCCAAACTGATCCGGAAGAGAACCATCCGACACCGAGTTCAAAAGGCACAACATTGTCGTCAGGATTCGGATCAGGAAGATTTAGTAACGCGCATGAGCCATTGGAGGAGTGAAACTTTCGATCAAAAATGAATTGAAAATGTTCCTTGTAATTCATTGTAACTATTTTTGGGTTTTATTGGGGTTATTTGCCTTCTTCCTTTTATTAATGGTAATGATGGTGAGCATTGATCCAATTGTGATGAGAAATAGACCCCATGGAACACCCAATATTACCCACCAACCTCCTGGACTTGGAATAATCATCGCGACGATCCCGAAACAAATTGATATGAATATGGAGCCCCAAAAAGCCGAAGATTTATTGTTGGTTGGAGCTATGAGCACGATGAGGGAAAAAATAATCCAAGGAGATGCGCCCCAAATCCCTCGATATGCCAGCGAAGCGAGGTTGGATTTCCAACTTGCTGCCGCTTTTGGAGTGTAAGTAGGAACACCAGATGAAGTAGACACTGTCCCCTCGGCCCTCAACCTGTGAAGAAGGGCTTCTCTTACAAATTCTTCATCGGTTGATAGTTGCTGAGTCGTACGAAGTTTTACTAGCTTCTCTAAAACATCAACCTCTTGACTGGTCCTTCCGACCGAAAAGTGACCTGTGTACCTTTCAAAGCCCCAAAGCAAAAAAGCGACAAAGGTGACGAGAATGACCAAAGAAAAAAACTTCCTGGCAGTGAAGTTTTCAAGGAACTGAACAATTGTATTGGCTGGCGATTCGGACATGGTGGAGCTGGCCCAAGACTGATTTAAGATGCTTCACGAGATGGATATCTGAATTGGTCTACATTGGGAAGGATAATTGGGGACCACGGCGAACGCTGGTGAGGATCTGAATGCCGGTTATGAGTGTTCTAGGGAACAGTCTAAATTAACAGCGTGAAATCCCCGTCAGGTGCAGCTTCTCGGAGATGCGCGACCGCGCCGCCCTGGTGGTCCATCCCCGAAACCCCAACAAGCACCCGGCGGAGCAAATCCGGATGCTTTCGAATATCATCCAGCATCAGGGCTGGCGGAACCCGATCGTGATCTCAGCCCGCAGTGGCTTCGTGGTCGCCGGTCACGGCCGCCTAGCTGCCGCGTTGCTTCTCGGTGCCGCCGTGGAGGATGAGGAGTTCCTCAAAAGAAAGTTCAGATTGGTGGGGAGGGGAGGAATTGAACCTCCCGGGAACTCAGTCTTCGTGCCTGACCATGTTGAAGGCCTTCAGTAGCCTTTCGCCATGGAAGCCAACCTCCCCACGAGCCCCGCACTCCACAAGACGCATGCAAGTATTGCTCTCATAGTAACTTCAATTTTGACTTTCATCTCAACAGAGGTCGACCCCATGAGAAAGGCACCTGCAAGCCTCCCAACATTAGTCAGTCGCTCGAAGTTGTCGCTTTCGCTGCCTGCGACCATGGCCGTTTTCGAATTCGCCGCAAGCTTGAAATATTTCCTTCGAAAATTGTTGTCCAGTGGTTCACCTCGATGCCACCTCACACCGTTAGAATCTGCGCCGTAGGACAGGGAGATTCCGACGTGAATGGCGCAGATTATTTTGTGACGATAGAGTGGGTCATTACCTGAATCGCTTCGGGTGGGCTAGAAGGCCACAACGTCAGCGGACCATATGGCTGCCAGCCCTGTGTTAAAAGCAGTCTGATCTCCTGTTCGAGCTCATCCAGAGCACGAAATTTGAGGATTCGATATTTTGTAATTTGTGCCTCTGCCATGGAGATAGGTTAGCAAATCGCCTTAGGAAAGGCAATGGGGACCACCCGCCCTTCTCGACGCCTACTCGCGCACGCGAAACATCGGAGCCGTGAGTCGTGCCCCCACCGGAAAGGCGAATGCGAAGCAAGGAAAGGCTGGAGCCAAGAAGGCAACGTGTCGACCCTCGTCGTTTCGCGAGGAGTTCGTGGGTCAGGCGGTGAAGCTGTGCAGGCTGGGCGCGACGGAAAAGGAACTGGCCGACTTCTTCGGGGTCGATGTCGCTTCCCTTGGGCGTTGGAAGCTTCGTCATCCCAAGTTTCGAGCTGCCCTAAGAGAAGGACGGGAGCAGCCCGAGCTGCTGTGCGCGGAGTGGGTTTGATGGATCGAGCTTTGAGTGGCTGCCTGTGGACGAGACGTCCGTGCCCCTGAATGGATGGGGCATGGGGGCTCTGGGGAGGACGGAGTATGAACGTGAAATCGATTTCTAAAAAAGTGTTCGCTTGAACATTTCACCGGCCTGCTTAGCATGGAGACGTGGCTGGGACGATCGATGAATTGCGGCGGCAACTGAGGGAACGGTTTCCTCAGGCGCAGGTGGCGTGGCAGGAACCGGTGGAGGAGCCGGTGGTGTCGGCGTCTCCTTTTTCGGCGGAGACTTTTCCGCCGGGGGCGATTTCGGAGGTGATTCCGTCCGGCCACGAGTCGGGGCTGGGCTTGCTGCTGGCGGGATTGATGGGGGAGCCGGAGGAGTTTTCGCCCTTGCCCTCCTTCATCCTGATCGATGGGGGCGATGGCTTCGATCCCTCGTCGCTGAGCGAAACGGCCTGCTCGCGGCTGCTGTGGGTGCGTTGTGGTTCGGCGATGGACATGCTGAAGGCCGGCGACCTGCTGGTGCGGGATGGAAACGTGCCCTTTGTCCTGCTCGATGCCTCGGGGCTGGCGGCGCGGGACCTGCGGGCGATTCCAGCCTCGGCGTGGTGGCGCTTGAAGCAAGTGGCGGAGCGGACCGGCTGCCGGATCGTGGTGCTGTCGACCTTTCCCCTGGTGCCCTGCGCGAGCTTGCGGCTGTCGATTTCCGCCGGGCTGACGCTGGAGGACTTCGATCTGCCTCGGGCCGAACTGTTGTCGCGGCTGTGGGCGGTGCCGGAGCGGATTCGTCATGTGACCTGATCCCATGTTCGCGGCCCTTCATTTACCGGATCTAGCGATCGTGGCCGCGCTGCGTGCCTCGCCGTCGGAGCGCGGGCGGCCCTGCGGGGTGGTGGCCTCGTTGGGACAACTCGACGAGGGCAAGGTTCAGGTGCCGCTGATCGCCGTGAGCGTGGAGGCGCGGGCGGTGGGGATTTCCTCGGGCTGGCCTCTGAGTCAGGCGTTGGTGCGTCTGCCGGACTTTCGGGTGCTGGCGCGGGAGCCGGATCGGGAAAGGGACTTGCTGACGGAGTTGATCGAGCTGGCGGAATCGCTGACGCCCGATCTGGAAATCACCTCGCCGGATACCCTGTTGCTGGATCTTTCCCGGACCCCGTCGCGACGCCTGGAGGCCCTGCATGATTTCATGCTCACCGAGGTCGCCGTGGTGCATGCGCGGGCATCGACTCCGGACCTCGCGCATCTGGCGGTGAGGCATGAGCCGACGCGCGGAACGATGCTGACGCGGGCGGCTTTGGCGGGATTGCCGCTCGGGGTGCTGGGCACACTGGCGGGGGGCGAGTCGCTGCTTTCCATGCTGGGGCTGTGGGGGCTGAAGACCTTGGGCGATTACCGGAAGATACCCCGACAGGATCTAACAGAACGGCTGGGCCCGCTGGCCGGGCATTGGCATGACCTGCTGCATGGGAAGGTGCTGCGCCTGCTGCGTCTGCATCGACCGCCGGAATCCCTGAAGCAGTCCTATGATTTCGAGGACCCGGTGCAGGATCTGGAGTCGGTGGTGTTCATCCTGAAACGCCTGCTCCACGGGCTTTCGTCGCGACTGGCCGCCCGTCATGTCGCGGCCTCCAATCTGGAAATCTCCCTGCGGCTGGAACGTGGGAAAAGGCTCACGAAAACCGTGCGACTGCCGGAGCCGTTGGTCGCCCCCGAAGCAATGCTTCACCCGCTGCAAACGTTGCTGGAGTCGCTGCACGCCGGGGCTCCGATTGTCGGACTCGATCTCGATGCGGAAACCACCCTGCCGAGTTCCGCACAGCGCGAGTGGTTCGGACGGCAGTTGCCGCAGCCGGAGCGCTGGGCGGGCACCTTGGCGCAGTTGGAGGCGCTGTTGGGTCCTGGGAAGGTCGGCATCCCGGTGCCGCCAGCCAATCACCAGCCGGATGCTTTCACGCTGCGGGCACCGGGCTCATCGGGTGTTTCCACAGCCCATCATCCGGCCTGTCCGGTGCCGCTGCATCGCTTTCGCCCGCCGCTGCCGGTGTCGGTGGCCTTCGAGTCGAAATTGGATCAACCTCTGCCCTTGGCGATCCTGAACGGCGAGTATCGCGGCGAGATCACCCGTGCCCGCGGACCCTTTCCCCAATCCGGCCAATGGTGGGAGCCGACCACCCGTTGGCAGCGCCTGGAGTGGGACATCCAGCTCGTGAACCATCAGCTCCTGCGGCTGGTCTTCGTGCCTCCGGAGCACTGGCAGCTCGATGGGAGGTATGCATGAAACGACGCGCCTCGTTTTCCGAACTGCATGCGCGGTCGGCCTTCTCCTTCCTCCACGGCTCCAGCCAACCGGAGGACCTGATACGTCGGGCGGCGGAACTCGGCCATGAGTCGATCGCGATCACCGATCACGGCGGCTTCTATGGTTCGGCGCGCGCCCATCACGCCGCGAAGGAGTGCGGGATCCGGGCCATCGTGGGGACGACGCTGGATCTAACAGATGGCTCGAAGCTGCCGGTGCTGTGCGCCACCCGCAGCGGCTATCAAGCACTGTGCCGCCAATTGACCGACTTTCATCTCGATGGAAAGGGCATGGAGTCCTGCATCGCCACGCCCGGTTGGATCGCTCTAACAGGCGACCGGGATGGTCCTCTGTGCCGGCACTTGCTCAAGGATGACAAGGCGGGTGCGCTGCGGGCGGCGGAGCAACTGATCGCGTTGTTCGGTCGGGAAAATGTCTACGTCGAACTCCACCGCCACGGCCTGCGCGATGATGGTCGCCTGATCCGACACCTGATCGACCTCGCCCTGCACCTGCGGCTGCCGTATTTCGCGAGCAATGCCCCGCTCTTTGCCACCAAGGCGGACCGTCCACTGGCCGATGCCTTCACCTGCCTGCGCCATCATGTGCCGCTCGATCAGGCCGGGTTGCTGCTGGCCCCGAACGGCGAGCGACACCTGAAGTCCCCGCAGGACATGGCGACTTTGTTCGCAGATCTTCCCGAGGCTCTGGAAACCACGCGGCGGCTGGCGGATCGGATCGAGTTCACCTTGGAAAACCTCGGCTACCGATTTCCCGATTTTCCGGATGGCCAGGGCAATCCGCTGTCCCTCACCGAACAGACCACCTTGCTGCGCCGACTTTCCTACGCCGGGGCCTCGCGTCGCTACGGGATTTGTAGTAAAAAGGTCAACTTCCAGCTCGAGCACGAGATCCGAATGATCCACCAGCTCGGCTTCTCCGGCTATTTCCTGATCGTGCACGAGTTGGTCGAGTTCGCGAAAGGGCGCGGCATCCTCTGCCAGGGACGCGGCTCGGCGGCGAACTCGGTGGTCTGCTACGCGCTCGGCATCACCAACGTCGATCCGGTCGGCGGAGGACTCTTGTTCGAGCGCTTCCTTTCCGAGAACCGCAGCACGTGGCCGGACATCGACATCGACTTTCCCTCCGGTGAGCGACGCGAGGAGGTGATCCAGCACGTGTTCCGGAAATACGGCGCACGCGGCGCGGCGATGACGGCGAACGTGATCACCTATCGACCGAAGTCGGCGTTCCGGGAGATGTCGAAGGTGCTGGGCTTTCCGCCGTCGCTGTCGGATCGGTTTTCGGAGCACAGTTCCTCGCATCGACCAGAAGGCTCGAAGCCGGTCACGCCGGAGGAGCGGGCGAATGCCTTTGACGATCGCATCGCGCCACTGCTGCCGCCGTCCCATCCACGTCTTCCGGCCCTGCGACGACTCTATGAGGCCGTGCTCGGGAAACCCCGTCATCTTGGCCAGCATTCCGGCGGCATGATCGTCTGCGATCGCGGGCTCGACTCGGTGGTGCCGCTGGAACCCGCGACGATGCCCGGTCGCACCGTGGTGCAGTGGGACAAGGACGACTGCGAGGATCTCGGCTTGATCAAGATCGATCTGTTAGGACTCGGCATGCTCGCGGCGATGGAGCACACGCTGGTGATTTCCTCGGCGCGTGGTCGGCCACTGGACCTCGCTACGATCCCGAAGGACGACCCGGCGGTGTTCGAAATGCTCGCCCGTTCGGACACGATCGGCACCTTCCAGGTCGAGTCGCGCGCCCAGATGGCCACCCTGCCGATCATGCGGCCGAAGACCTTTTACGATGTCGCCATCCAGGTCGCAATCATCCGTCCCGGCCCGATTGTCGGCGATCTGGTCCATCCTTACCTGAACCGCCGAAACGGTCGCGAATCCATCGACTACATCCACCCCGCCTGTGAGGAAACCCTGCGCCGCACCTTAGGCGTACCGTTGTTCCAGGAGCAGGTGCTGCGCATGGCGATGGACGTGGCGGGCTTCACTGGCGCGGAGGCCGACGACCTGCGGCGGGCGATGGCCTTCAAGCGCTCTGATGAACGCATGGAACGCGTCACCGCGAAACTCCGCCAGCGGATGACCGAGCGGAACATCGGCGAGGACGTGCAGGAAAAAGTTATCCACTCGATCGGTTCGTTCGCGCTCTACGGTTTCCCGGAAAGCCACGCGATTTCCTTCGCCCTGATCGCCTACGCCTCGTGCTGGCTGAAGGTGCATCGCACGGTCGAGTTCTACACCGGCCTGCTCAACAACCAGCCGATGGGCTTCTACTCGGTCCACACGCTCATCCAGGATGCGAAGCGTCACGGCCTGCGCGTGCTGGCGGTGTCCTGTGCCAGCAGCGAGGTGGAAACGATCGTCGTCGATGATGCGACGCTGCGGCTGGGACTGCATCGCTTGAAAGGAATCTCTGTCGCCACCCAGCACCGGATCGTCACTGAACGAAGTCGCCAGCCCTTCGACTCGCTGGAAGACTTTCTCAACCGCGTGGTTCCCAACTCCACCGAACGCCGCATCCTCGCGCAGGCCGGAGCCTTGAACGATCTGCCCTTGGTCGGCCATCGACGCCAAGCCCTCTGGCAGGCGGAACTTCCGCTTTACGACGATCTCTTGAAAGCGCCCACCGCCTCGAACTGGTCACCGCCGCCGATGTCGATGGGCGAGCGCTTGTCCGCCGACTTCGCCACCCAGGGAGCCTCGACTGGTCCTCACCCGATGAAACTCTGGCGGGACAAGAACCCGCTGAAGCTCCAACGCGCCAAGGACCTGCAAATCTTCCCCTCCGGCATGCCGGTCCGGATCGGCGGCATGGTCATCTGTCGTCAGCGTCCCGGCACCGCGAAGGGCCATTGCTTCATCAGCCTGGAGGACGAGACCGGCATCGCGAACCTCTTCGTCAACGTGAAGACCTTTCATCGCCTGCGACTGGTCATTTCTACCGAACCCTTTCTGCTCGCCGAAGGCCGCATCCAGATCACCGAGGGCGAACAGGCGACGGTCTATGTGACGGAGATTTACCCGCTGCCAGGCATCGAGCCCGAACACGTTGCGAGGTCCCATGACTTCCACTGATCAGAACAGCTCGCCCTGCGGATCCGCCGGTGGCTTTCGCTTCAACGGACTGGCACAGGGCGTGGCGAGGATGGCTCCAGCGTAGGGCGTGAAAGGCAGCGTCTCGCCTTTGAGAAAGGCCAGCCCTTCTTCAAAATCCAGCACCGCGAGCATGCGGTCATGGATCGGCTCCACCACTGGCGGCGGTTCGGTGGTAATGGTGGCGTAGCATGGGCCATGCGTCTCCGACGGCTCGTAGAGACCGGCGACCCACATCCAGTCATCATCCGGTCGACGGAACTCATAGGACTGCTTCGAGCGATCCGGGTTCTCCTTCCACTCGTAGAAGGGTTCCTGCATTTGCGCCGTCAGTTGTCCAGCTTATGAACTCACCGTCATAGTCGAACGTGGTAATCCTGCCGATTTCACCATTGTTTACGGTCTGTGAGCTATAGACCGGATATTCGCCAGCATTCTCGTCTAAGTAACCTTTCGACATGACGCGCCCACGTCGTAATTCAGTGAGTCTAATTTCACCACACGACCCCGTCTTCCACTCCACCTCAACGGCATTGAGAAGTTTTTCTATGTAGCTCATTTCACTCATGCCTGATCTCCTTTCTTCCGGCTCTCCTTTTTCGCCTGATTTTCCAGTGACGAAATGGTTTTCAGGTAGTCCTTTTCGACCTGATCCAGAGTGATGGCTTTGTATCGTTGC
>JANOKL010000372.1:0-3683 GCA_031419215.1 Luteolibacter sp.
CCCGCAAGCTGGGCGAGCGCATCTTGAAAAACGGCGGCAGCACCGATGAATCCCGCGCAAGCTGGGCCTATCGTGAAGTCCTCGGAAAGGCACCCACTCCGACCCAACTCGCCATCCTGCTAGACCTCGTCAACGAGCAACGCGGGTTCTTTGCCTCAAAATCCTCCGATGCCGTGGCACTTCTGAAAATCGGTGACTCACCGGTCGATCCTGCCCTCGATCAGACCGAGGCCGCCACCTTCGCCTCCCTTGCTCAAGCACTCCTGAATCTCGACTCCAACATTACCCTGCGATGAACGTCGAACATCGAACGTCCAACATTGAACATTGAAGTATGGGCGCGAAAAGCAGCCATCCCTCTTCCTTGAGAACTGAACACTGAAAACGATCAACTTCTTCCCAATGACTTCCATCCTCCGATATCCCACGCTCGCCTCTTTGATCTTCGCTTCTGGTTCCATCACCACCATGATGGCGGACGAAGTGGACAGCCCGGCGCGCGCTGCCTATCCCGGTCCGTTTTCGAGGCCTAATTCGATGGGCAAGAACTACGACACCTGGAGCGATGCGACAGGCCCTGATGTCGGCGAGACGACCGTCGACATCAGCCGCTTGCCGTCGAGCGTCGATAACTCCACCCGCCCGCAGTTCCCTCCGATCTACAAACAGAAGGGAGGCGCCTGTGGCCAGTTCACGTCGGTTGCCTCGATCTTCACTTACGAAATGAATGTCCTGAATGGCACCGAGGCCACCACCACAGCCACGCAATTTCCCGCCGATTTTTCCTGGAATATGGTAAACGCTGCCAATAGTGCCCAAGGATCTGAGGCGCATCATGGATGGGAAGTGGCCAAGCAGATCGGAATTCCCACTGTCAAATCCTACGGGCGGGTGGAAGGAGACAAAGACAAGATCGGTTTGTGGGCCAACGGTTACCCCATCTGGCGCGAAGCGATGGAGTATCGCGTCGCTGGCTATCGCTACACCCCGACCGCCACCGTTGCACAGATCGACGAGGCTCGCGGCTGGCTCTTTGATCGCAACCAACCCAAACCCGGCAAGGAATCCATCGGCGGATTGCTGGCGCTGGACGGACGGATGGGCAAGTTGCAGGAGGTCACGAGGACGATTCCTGAAGGGGGCTATCTGGCGGGCGATGACCTGTGGATCCGTTGGGGACCGAGCGGCTTCGGCCACGGCATCACTTGTGTCGGGTATGATGACCAGGTTGGATTTGATGTGAATGGCGATGGAAAGGTCACCAACGACCTTGATACGAATGGCGACGGCAAGGTCACTCTCGCCGACCGTGAGCGCGGTGCCTTCATCGTTTTAAACTCGTGGGGAAAGACCTGGTCGAAAGACGGCAAGATCTACCTGCTTTACAGCGCGATGGTCGACCCCACTTGGGAACGTGGAAACTACCTCGGCCGGATCGAGGTTTCCCGACATATTCCCCAGCGCACCTTAAAACTGAAGCTCGTCTGCAACAAGCGCTCGGACCTGCGGATGACCATCGGCATCGCCGGAAACAAGGACGCCGCGAAACCCGAGCACGAACTGGCTCCACAAGCCCTCAACGGCTGGCCTCTCTTTGGCAAGGATCGAAAGAACAACGTTGGCGAAGTTCCTCTCGCCGGACCTGGTGATGACGGCCCGCTCGAACTCGGTATTGATCTCACTCCCTTGCTCAGCAAGTTGAGCCCCGGGGCAAATGGTGATGGCCGTCTGTTCCTGAGCTTCAGCTGCGCGGAAAAAAGCGATGCCACCGGAGTGCTCCACGCCTGTGCCATCCGAAACTACGATGACAAGGGCTCCTTCGTCCGGGAATCCGTCGTGGAAGTCAAAGACGGTTCCTTCGGTCATCAAACGCTCACGCTCGAAACCATCCTGCCCCGCTGAAGCTGACCAAGAATCACTCTTCGATGAACATCGAACATCGAACGTCCAACATTGAACATCGAATGAAGAGCGCGAAAAGCAGCCATCCCTCTTTCCTGAACACCGAAACTTGAATCTGATCTGATGTTTGAAATCACTCGCCGCCATTTTCTTTCAAAGCTCTCCACCGGTATCGGCGGAGCCGCCCTCGCGTCGCTGCTTCCGAAGAATTTGTTGGGTGCATCCTCAGCACAAGGGGAGGATCTGCTGGCCAACTACGCTCCCAAGGCGAAGCGTGTCATCTATCTGTTCATGTCCGGAGGCCCGGCGCAGCAGGACCTTTTTGACTACAAGCCGAAGCTCAAGGAACTCAATGGCCAGCCCCTTCCTGAGCACGTGCGCGGAAACCAGCGCCTCACCGGGATGTCTGGAAAGCAGGCGATCCTTCCGCTGGCTGGCTCGCAGTTCGAATTCGCGCAGCACGGCAAGTCCGGTGCCTGGGTTAGTTCACTTTTGCCTCACACTGCGAAAGTCGTCGACGACCTCTGCTTTGTGAAATCTCTCTGGACCGAGGCGATCAACCACGATCCGGCGATGACCTTTTTCCAGACCGGCTCGCAGATCGCAGGTCGCCCGTCGCTCGGATCGTGGGTCACCTACGGCCTTGGCTCATCGAATGAAAACCTTCCGGGCTTTATCGTCCTCGCCACGAAGAAGCCCACCGACCAACCGCTCTACGCCCGGCTTTGGGGCACGGGCTTCCTCGACTCCCGCTTCCAGGGAGTCCGCTTCTCTTCCGGAAGCGATGCGGTTTTCTACCTCACCAACCCCGATGGCGTCTGCCAATCCGGTCGCCGCGCCCTGCTCGACAAGCTTTCCGCTCTCAACCGGCTGGATTTCCAGAATGAACTCGACCCGGAGATCGAGACGCGTATTGCCCAGTATGAAATGGCCTACCGCATGCAGACCTCCGTCCCGGAAGTGACCGACATTTCTGGTGAAACGCAGGCCACCAAAGAACTCTACGGCCCGGACTCCGAGATCCCCGGCACTTTCGCAGCGAACTGCCTGTTAGCCCGTCGCATGGCCGAGCGCGGCGTCCGTTTCATCCAGCTCTATCACCCCGGCTGGGATCAGCATGGCAACCTTCCGACCGCCATCCGCAAGCAGGCCAAGGAAACCGACCAAGGCTGCGCTGCGTTGATCACCGATCTGAAACAACGCGGCATGCTGGAAGACACCCTCGTCGTCTGGGGCGGCGAGTTTGGTCGCACCGCTTACTCGCAAGGAAAGCTCACCAAGGACAACTACGGTCGCGACCACCATCCGCGCTGCTTCACCGCCTGGATGGCGGGCGGAGGCGTCAAGCCCGGCATGACCTATGGTGCCACCGACGACTACGGCTACAACATTCTCGGCCCCGACGGCCAGGTCATCAATCCGTCCAAGGAGAAGTTCACTCCCGGAGCCGTCCATGTTCACGACTTCCACGCCACCATCCTCAATCAGCTCGGGGTCGATCACACCCGCCTCACGCACACGTTCCAAGGCCGTCGTTTCCGCCTCACCGATGTGCATGGTCATGTGGTGAAGGACATTCTTTCCTGACAGGGTCCGGTTTGAAAACGAAAACGGCGCGGCAGGGAGAACCCGCCGCGCCGCTTGTCTTGAGGCTTGGTCGATCCGATCAGATCACTCGCTGATCTTGGCGCGGAGGAAGGCCTTTGGCACCGTCGGGACCGTGCCGGGGGCGCGGAAGGTGCGGTAGGTCCAGCCCGTGGAGAGCGAGGGCAGTCCGGCCT
>JANOKL010000373.1:0-16613 GCA_031419215.1 Luteolibacter sp.
GGAATGCCGCCATTCCGCCAGCTTTGGAAGGCCGCTCGAATCAGCGGAAAGCACACTGAGATCCGCCCAGACAAGTGAGCCTTTCCGCGCCACTCCGAGATCCGGCGCGGCGGCTCCATGGCCGGCGACGTTCGCATCGAGGAGGCCGGAAACATCGTAGATCTGATAAGCATAGCGTCCGACGATGAAGTCCTTGTTCGTGGAGCCATCCGCATTGAGGGACTTACTGTTAGGTCCGCTGAACGTGGTGGGATTGGTGCCGCCGCGGGTGACGTAGATCCAGTCGGGAACCTGCGTGTTGCCAAGCTCGCCGCCGCTTTCGAAAAGCCTTGGAGCGGACCAGCGGGTCTCGGCCACCTTGCGTCCATCCGCTGCCGGAGTGGTGGTGGAAATGTTGGAGGCGCGGCTCAAGGCGGAGGCCACGAGCGAATGGAATTTCACTCCACCCGCGCTCTGCTTGACCAGCAGGCCGAGGCGCTTGTCGCTGGCGACGGAGGGCTTCACCGCGCGTGACGGGATCATGGCTTTCGGGTCCTCCACATCGTAGGAGCTTTGGTTGTCCGGAGTCGTGGTAACCTTGATGGATCCGGAGACCATTTCCTCCCGAAGATCCGCCACGACGGTCTCCTCCGCGAGATCGGCCAGGTTGTCAGCCTGACGCATCGCGACCTCGGTGCTGGATGCGTTGCGATGGGTCGAGCTGGTGAGAAGGAAGACAAGGATGAGAACCATCAGCATCGCCATCAGGGAAACGACGATGACGATGGCGAGCCCGCGTTTTCCCGATGCGTGGCGGCGATGGGAGTTTGATCGGGTTCTCATGGCAGAAGAAAGCTGCGCTGGTAGCAGCGGATCGATTGCAGGACCTCGCGTGGGATGAGGGAAAGTCCATTGCGGGCAATCTGGTCGCGCTTGTCGTTCCAGCGCTCGAGGGTTGCGCCGCCATCGGCGGCATCCGGGAACTCACCCGATAGAGCGGTGCGTTGGGCGGCATCGAGTGATCGCAGGCGCTGGAAATCGAGGGTGATCAGGTTGACGACGATTCCCTTGAGATTTTCAGTGGTCTTCGGAGCCGTGCTTTGAAGGGTGATCGCGTTTTCGGCCTTGATAAGATACTCCACTTCGAAGCGCAGGATCCCCCCGCTTACGGACTGGAAATTGCCGGGGACGATGACGGGAAAGGCGACCGAGGGGTCCAGGTTGAGGGCGTCCCCGGAGGTGTCATCGAACTGGTTTCCCCGCGAGCCGCGAAGCAGACCCTGGCCGTCGTGATGGTAGCTGACGAGGGAAACCATGCGCTCGCCGACCGCGCCAACGGTGTAGCCACGGCGACCTGTTAGAAATGCGATCCGGTCATCGCCCGATTTCGTTTCGAACTCGATGCGTGCGTCCGCTCGGACGAGGATATCGGAAAGATCGAGATCGAGCTGCCCGAAGATGCGCCTGGCTTCGGCATCCGCATTCGAGCGGCTTTCCGAAATCCGGATCGAGTTCCGCGCGGATTGTGCCACCTGCGTCGCGAGCAGGAGCACGATGCTTAGCAGGCTGATGGTGACGAGCAGTTCGATCAGGGTGAAACCCTTCACGCACCGGGAATGGGGTGAGGGTTTCATTGGGCGATGGCGGAGACGAGGTCGATGGAACCACGCTCGCGACCGGCGGGCGCATTGGCGGGCCAGGAAGCGCGGAGTTGCAGGAAGCTTGGCTCGCTGCCGCTCGTCGGACGACGCAGCGTGCCGACGATTCGGAATCGGGCATTTTCTCCGTTGCTGGAAAGCTTGCCGTTGTCCAGCGATCGCAAGTCGATCTGCGTTGTGCCACCCGCCGCAGGCAGGGCGAGCTTGTGGATGGGGCTGGTGGGCAACTTTTCCTTCAGCGCGGGTTTCGCGTCATCCCGCAGGCTCTCCATGGCGGCCAGTGCCTCATTTTCATTCGAGGCGGTTTGGACCTGCTGCATGCCGAAGGGCAGCACGCCCATCAGCACGGTGATCGCAAAGACGAACAGCCCGAGCGCGACGAGCATCTCGACGAGTGTGAAGCCTCCAACTGATGAATTACGGGATGTCATGTTGTCGGGTTCAGCGGTTGAAGGAGAGCGCCTGACCCGTCAGCCCGGCGATCTGCACCGAGGCGACATCCTGCTTGAGCTTCGCGGAAACGACTCCCCCGCGAGTCGGTTGCAGGCCTATTTCGGTCCATTGCGAAAGTCTGCCCCCATCCACAGGCGGGATCATCTTGATCCGGCTTTGCGAGGAATCCGCCGCCAGGGTCCAGGCCTCACCACCCGGCGAAAAGCGAACCCACACGGCCACCTCCGGGCGATCCCCGTCCGGCACTGATGGACGGGAAAATTGCGAGACCAGGTTTCCGGTCAGGCTGATGTTGGGAAATCGTGGAGCCGTCCAGCAACCCTTGATGTTGGAGGCACTGGGAGTCTTCGTGCCGTCCAGCGACTCATACACGCCGATGAAAAAATCATTCGGCTCCTCTGCGACCTTCCCCAGCCGGACCCAGACGTAGGTGTTCCGCGCCATGGCGTGGTTGCGCGCGCGTTCGAGTTGGCCGACGATGGTTGTGGCGACAGTCGCCGGCCTTTGAATCGAGGTAATGCTGTCAAAGACCGGGCCCGCCACCGTGAGTAGGATCGAGATGATCGCCATCACCACCAACAGCTCCAACAACGAAAATCCCGTCGCAACGAAACGTTCCGTATCAGAGCGCGAAAGCGACCTGGGGATGGATTGTGTTTTGGCCATGACTGGGTTTCAGTGCCAAGTGCTATCTCCGGGAAGAACCCGACGAAGTGATCACCTAGCATTTACAATGGCAGAACGGATCAGCCGTGTCATCTCCCGAGTATGCGGGGTGAAAGAGGGTCTTCAGGGCTTCACGGAAAACGCATAGCGGCCTGATCCGAGCTGGAAGGTTCCGGTGGTTGCAGCCTCGAAAGGCTTGCCGCTTTCCGTCACCTGCCCCTTGACCGGCAGGACCACGTCCGCCGTGGTGTTGGGCGGAATGGTGAACTCGGCGGTGAATTGTGAGCCTTCCAGTTTCCACGAGCAGGCAAGGGTGCCGTGACGGGTCTCGGTGGAGCCGGAGGCCTGCGTGATGGTGCCGGTGGGACGGGGGGCGATGCGAATGCGATCAAAGCCCGGCGCCGCGCGATCAATGCCGACGAGGCTGGCCATCATCCATTCGCCGACCGCTCCAAAGGCGTAGTGCGAAAAGGAGTTCATGCTCGGTTCATGGACGCCCTCGCCTTTGACATACGAATCCCAGCGTTCCCAAATCGTGGTCGCGCCGTTGTCGACCTCGTAGCCCCAGCTTGGATACTCGTGCTGCTGCATGAGGATGCCGGCGAGATCGTGATGGCCGCTGGCGGAAAGGGCGGGAAGAAGCGGACGCGTGCCGAGGAAGCCGGTGGTCATCTTGTTGCCGTTCGCCTTGATGAGCTCCGTCAGACGGGCCGCACTGGCGTCACGCTGTGCGGCGGGGATGAGGTCGAAATACAGCGCGATGGCGTAGGCGGATTGGTTGTCGACCGAGAGTTTTCCATCCGGCTTCAGGTAGGTCTTCTGGATCGCGGCGCGGACCTTCGCGGCCAAGGCTTTATATTTCGCCGCATCCTTCGGTTGGCCGATCGCGGCTGCCATCTCCGCCATCAGCGTGGCGTCGTAGGCGTGGTAGGCGAGGTCGATGAATGGGATCGGAGTTTTGACGTTTCCGACCGAAAGCCAGTCGCCGAAATTGCAGTCATCCAGTCCGCCCACGAGCTTCGGATCGCGGGTGGCGCGCCAGTCCATGAAGTCGGTCATGTTCCGCCAATGCGCGCGGATGACGCGGGTGTCGCCATAGACCTGCCAGATCGTCCACGGGCAAATCACGCCCGCATCCATCCATCCGGCGGCATGATGCTCGTTCGGCCTCGCGAGTGGACGCGGGGCATAGGCTGGATACGCGCCGTAGTCCCACTGGTCGTCGTTCAGGTCGTAAAGCCACTTGGTGTAGAACGCGGAAATGTCGGCGTTGAAGGTGGCCGCGTTCACATAAATCTGCGCGTCGCCGGTCCAGCCCATGCGCTCATCCCGCTGCGGGCAATCGGTCGGCATTTCGAAGAAGTTCGCACGCTGCGTCCACACCATGTTGCGGTGAAGCTGATTCAGCATCGGATCGGAACACTCGAAGCTTCCATGCAGCGGCGTGTCGGAGTGGATGACGATGCCGGTGACCGCGGAAGCATCCGGTGTTCCGGGAAAGCCGGTCAGCTCGATGTATTGAAACCCGTGGTAAGTGAACTCCGGTGTCCAGGTTTCCCCATTCGGATCGCCTTTCAGGATGTAGGTGTCGACTGCGCGGGCGCAACGGAGGTTTTCCGTGCTGAGTCGGCCGTCCTTGTGAAGCATTTCCGCGTAACGGATCTTCACCTTGTCCCCGGCCTTGCCCTTGACCTTCAGACGCACGACGCCCGAAATGTTCTGGCCGAGATCGAAGATGAACACGCCGGGCGACTGCTCCTTCACCGTCTTCGGAACCATTTCCTCGATCGCTCGAACAGGCACGCCCGGATGCGGAGTGACCTTGGAATTGGTGCCGGTCTTGCACACCGCGCTTTCCCACTTCGAGTCATCGAATCCGTCCTTCGTCCAGCCGGGCAGTTCCTTGCGGGCGTCGTAGGACTCGCCCATCAGGATGTCGCTTTCGGTGATTGGACCGAGCGAGGTCTTCCATGTCGTGTCGGTGGCGATTGTCTTGCGGCTGCCGTCGGAAAGCTCCAGCTCCAGTTGCAGGCGCACCGCCGGGGAAATGCCGTAGTAGCTGCGGCCATTGACCCCTTCGATCAGGCCCGGCTGTCCGGTCAGCAGGCCATACGCGACGTATCCGGAATACCAGCCATCCGCCAAGGTCGCGCCGATCGCGTTCTTTCCGGCACGGACCAGCTTCGTAACGTCGTAGGTCTGCGAGTTCACGCGACGCTGATAGGCGGACCAGCCGGGGGCCAGTCGTTCATCGGAAACGCTCTGGCCATTGATCTCGACCGTGTAAACGCCGAGCGCGGTGGCATGCAGCGTTGCGCGCACGACCGCCGGGGTTTCGAACTCCTTCCGAAACAACTTCGCCGGAGTCAGGTGCAAGGTCCCGCGCTGGGGGTCGCCGACGAAGTTCTGCACGTTCTCCTTGGTGGTGAAAAAGTGATCGTCCTTCGAGCTGATCCAAAGCGCGCTCCAGTCTTCCAGTTTCAGCAGCCCGATGCCGAAAGTGGCAGGCGCGCTCCAGTCCGAGGCCTCGCCTTTTCCATCCCAGACCCGCACCCGCCAGGCGAGTCGGTCGCGCGAGGTCAGGTCCTTTGCCGCGCATTCGATCTGCGAGGTTGCGGCGGAGGTAACCTTTCCCGAGGTCCAAAGCGGGGCCTTCTCGAAGCCATCACTCTCCCGCGCCGCCTGGATTTCATACGCCGTTTGCTTCAAGTCGCGCGCCTTCGGATCTGTGACCTTCAGCTTCCAGGAAAACCGTGGCTGCGTGGTGCCGATCGCGAGGGGTCGATCCAGAGACTCGGTCCGGAGATCACCGGGAGTCAATTCAGCTCCGAGCAGGGGAGCAGTGAGGGAAAGCAGGGCCAGGAGTCGGGTCATAAGAAGGGTTTCTTTAAGGGTAATACGGAGCCTTCCAAGATCGCCTGTCGTCAAGCTCGAATCCAGTTTCGACGTCCCGTGAACGCGCTAGGCGCAAAGGCGGCGCGGCCTGTCGACACGGGGGGCCTTCTCTAGAAAATCAGTTTGAGTTCGCTGGCGCCTCTTGTCTGGAAAATTCGGTCATCCACCGCGTATCAACCGGGTGATCCTCCGCATTTTCCTCGCACTTTTCTTGATTCACCCGTTGATCGCCGCCGACCTCATCCTCGTGTGTGGGGCTAGTGAAATCTATCAGATCGACCCACTGGCATCCCCGTTGACCAAGTTGTGGTCCTGGGGCGCAAAGGACCGGCCGGAACTCCCGGAGGCTTTGAAAGGGGCCTTCGCCACCACCGATGAATGCAAGCTGTTGGATGGCGGCAAGCGCATGCTCATCTGCGCCTCCTCCGGCGGCTGCGCCCTGCTCGAGATGCCCTCCGGCAAGGCCTTGTGGTGGGCCAGGGTGGCGAGCGCCCACTCGATTGAGAGCCTGCCGGGAAATGGGATTGCCGTCGCGGCATCGGTCGGAGGCAGTGGCAACAAGGTCGTCTTCTTCAATGCGGCGGTGCCCGAGAAGCCGGTGGCGGAGGTCCCGCTACCGTCCGCGCATGGTCTGGTTTGGGATGAGCAACGATCCGGTCTGTGGGCACTCGGGTTCAAGGAGCTGTTATTTCTCCAAGTGCCAAAGGACTCGCCCCCGCTGGCATTCCAGCCGGTAGCCCGCTATCCATTGCCGGATGAGGACGGCCACGATCTCCGGCCGGTGCCCCATTCCGTCGATCTCATTGTCTCCACCCATGCCAATGTCTGGCGGTTTGACCGCGACAAGCGTGAGTTGAGGCCGGATCCGGGCCTCAAGGACCGGGCCAGGACCAAAAGCGTCGACATCCATCCCGTGACAGGTCGAATCCTCCTCACCCAGGCATCAGGCAAAAACTGGTGGACGAATTTCGTCGAACTGCTGGACCCCGGCGCAAAGCTCGTTTTGGAAAACGAGCGGATCTACAAGGCCCGCTGGTTTGTCGCCCCTGATCAGGGGAAGGCGGAACGTTGATCTTCCGCTAATGGATCGCACCATGGGCCTCGAGCCATTCCACCTTCGCGGGTGTGAGGATACCCCTGCCTGTCCGTAAACACGCGAGCGGTTTCGTGATTTATCCGTTAGGGATTCGGGTGGGTTCATCATACGTTACGCCCTCCTCTAAGGTGCGCGCTCGCAGAGCCCATCCGTCACCGTACGGGACACCCGAAGATCAAACTCACTCACCGCGTGATCGCTTCCTGCCCTCGATGACGGCTCCTCCAACCCTTACGAGCCCTCCGGAAATTTCCCCTCCGCAGGGCTTCTATCCAGTCGTCATCCCTGCTGTGGCATGGAAGGGTGGGCGACCGATGCGGCGACTTTTTCATCCACTGATCTTTTTCCTCCTCTTCTGCAGCCTGTCCCAGGTGGTCGCGGCGCAGGAGGGTCAGGATTCGCGGGCGGCAGGCTACTGGCTGGCGAACCGGTTTTCGGACCGCCTCAATGTCATTGAGGCGCGTTTGAAAACGATCTTCGGAGACCTCCACACCCTGCCGGTGATGCCGGATCTCGATGCTCTCGGAACTCATGGCTTTCATTCAAATTTCATCCCGACCTCCGAGGACAACTGGTTCCAGATCCAGTGGAATGAACCGCAACGGATTGATGGCGTCGCCATGATCCCGACGCGGCTGACCACCCAGAGCGGACAGCGTTCGAACTACGGCCTGCCCAACCGTCTGCGGATCGAGGTCCGCCGCGCAGGCTCACCGAAGTTTGTTCCGCTGCATACGATTGATGACACGTATCTCGACCAGCGGCGCGGCGATCCGGTGTTTGTTTCCCTTCCGCCGACCGAGGCGCTGGCACTGCGTTTTGTGCCCCTCGATCTTCCGACTCTGCCAGGAAAGAACGTCCGCTTCTTCTCGCTTTCGGAGCTGATGGTGTTCGATGGGGGCAAGGACCTTGCGCCGTTCGGGCGACTATCCGCGCCTTATAGCATCGACACCGAAGTCGGTTGGAATCTCCGCTACCTCACCGACGCCCAATCGCCGCTCGGTCCACCGGAGTTCCCCCTCTCAGGAAGCAGCCTTGGCTGGCATGCCGAAAATGGAGAGACTCAGGACTCGGAATGCTTCGCCCGCGTTGACCTGGGGAAGTCTTGCCGCTTCGAGTCGATCCGCCTGATCGCGGCCCGCGGCGACGCGCCGATCAAGGGGCCCGGCTTTGGATTTCCAAGGCGCTTCAATTTAGAGTGCAGTGAGTCTCCGGAAGGCCCATGGCAGGTGCTCTGGACGACCGGCGAAGTGGATTTCCCGAATCCCGGATACAATCCCGCCGTCTTCCGCTTTCCCCAAGCGAGGGGCCGATATGTCAGGCTCTCAGTTTCGAAGTATGATGCTCCGGATCTCCTGACCATTCCGCGCGTTCTGCTCTCCGAATGTGAAGTGATCCATGATGGGAAAAATTTCGCGCTCGGGTGTCCGGTGGTCACCAGCGACGCCCGTGACTCCATCCCGCACGATGCGACGCGCGTCTGGAGCACCGCAGGCCTGACCGATGGCTTTTCCTCCACGGGAAGGATCATGCCACTGCGGCAGTGGGCCGGGGATCTCTCGAAGCGCTTCGATCTCCTCCGCGAGCAACGAATGCTGCTGGCGGAGCGCGACGCAATCGTCAGCCGTTTCCATAATCTCTTTCTTTTCTCGGTCTTCGGCGTCCTCGGACTGGCGATCTTCGGGATGATGCTCTGGCAGATCCGGATCCGACTGAACAACCGCCGTCAAGTGGCCGCGCTCCGCCGCCGGATATCCAGTGACCTTCACGACGAGGTCGGCAGCAATCTCGCGACCATTGCCCTGCTGTCTGAAATGGCACCGGCACCCGGTCATCTCGACGACATCAGCCGGCTTTCACGGGAAACGTCGCAGTCGTTGCGGGAAATCGTCGAGATCACACTTGCTCCGAAGCGCGCCCGCAAGCCCATCTCCGAGCGGCTGCGTGAAATTGCCTCACTCATGCTGCGCGAACATCAGTGGACCTTCGAGGGTCACGCCTCGCCGGAAATCGATCTGGAGCAGCGGCGCAATCTTGTCTTCTTTTTCAAGGAGTCCCTGCACAACGTCATCCGCCACGCCAAGGCGACCCACGTTCAGGTCGTCATCGAGGAAGCAGACCGAATGCTCCACCTGACGATCACCGATGACGGGCAGGGCATGCGGAATCCTTCGACCGATGAGGCGGGAAATCTCCACACCCTCCGGCAGCGCGCGGATTCCCTTCGTGGGGAACTCCTGGTCGAATCCTCTGCAGATCGCGGCACCTGCCTGACACTTTCCTTTCCGATCCGTCCCCACTCCCGCCCATGAGCCCGACCTCTCCACCACCCCTTCGCGAAATAGGCCTCATTGAGGACCATCAGGATTACCGCCGCGTGCTCCAGCAGGCGATCAACTCCAGCAAGCACCTGATGTGCCGGCTGGCCTTCTCCTCGGTTGAGGCCTTCCTCGAAGGTTGCCCGGCAGGAGCGAAGGTGGACGTCATTCTGCTCGATCTGAACCTGCCCGGCGTGCACGGCGTGGTGGGGATCCCTATGCTTGCCCAGCGATTTCCCGAGGCCAGGATCCTTGTTCTAACAGTTTATGACCACAAGCCAGTGGTTCTGGAGGCCCTCGCCGCCGGAGCCAGCGGATACCTACTCAAGGCGGATCGGCTCGAAACCATTCTCCACGGCATCGATGAGGCTCTCAGCGGAGGAGCACCGCTCAACAGTCACATTGCCCGCATGATCCTGACCACCTTCAACGCGGTGCGTCCGGCGACCTCGGAGATCGACCTGACGGAGCGCGAGCGCGAAATCCTTGGCCTTTTGGCAAAGGGCCTCATCAAGAAGGAAATCGCAGATCATCTAGGCCGTTCCAACCACACCGTGGACACCAACGGGCGGAACCTTTACGCCAAGCTGAAGGTCCACAACATCTCAGGTGCGGTGGCAAAAGCGATCCAGTTAGGACTGGCTTGAGGGGAAAAATGCACGATTGGGTGCGTGCTTGAGCTGCTTGAATATGGGACACCTGACATGATCCAGAGCATGAGCCTGATCTAACAGATGTAAGGATCTCACGTGTTCTCGCGATGGATTGGGGCAGCGGGAAGATTTAGATTTCATGTGGAATACGGGCTCTCTCACCGCAGTGATTCCTTTGTTCCCAAACCCATCCACATGAAACCCTTCCGCTCGCGCCTGGCGTTCTCCACGCTCACCACCATCGTGCTCGCCAGTTGCCTAGGCCAGCCGCTTTCCGCCGCTACCTTCACCTGGGACACAGTCGTCGATGGCTCGGCGGTCACTGGTGGAGCAGGCAATTGGGATGCCGGTGTCGTGGGCACGGCCAACTGGACCCAGGATGCCGGAGTCACCAATGTGACATGGCCGGTCGATGCCACGGAAAATGAGGCAATCTTCGGTGGCACTTCGGGCAACGTCGCCATCAGCGGCAGCGGCGTCACGGCCAATGCCCTGACATTCAGCACCACCGGCTACACGATCAGCAGCGGCACGTTGTCCCTCAACGGAATCACCCCGACGGTCACCAGCGCGGTCACCGCCACGATCAGTTCATCCATCTCGGGTACGACTGGCCTGGTGAAAAGCGGCAATGGCACGCTGATTCTCTCAGGGGACAACAGTGCCCTCTCCGGCAATCTAGTCCTGACGGGTGGCACCAGTGGCAACAACGCAGGCGCACAGATTCAGAACAGCAACGCGATTGGTGGCATCACCTCCATTGAGATCCAGAACAACACGTTCTTCGGACTGTCCGGAGCCACGACCGGTTCCGGCGTGTCTTACACGGTGAACGGTGGCGGCGGCACGGCCGCTCCCACTGGAGCCATTCGCGGCGTCGCCGGTGCCAATGTCGTCAACGGTCCGGTCAGCATCGCCAGCAGCACCGTCCGCTTCTCAAACATCGGCGCGGCGGTCAGCTCCCTGACCTTCAATGGCGCGGTCACCTCCACCAATCCCGCGTATGGCCTCGTCATCCGCAACGCCACCAGTCAGGGAGTGATCTTCACCAACGCCAGCAACAGTTGGGGAGGCCTCACCGACTGCGCGGAAGGCTCGGTTTATTTCACGCCCGGAAGCCTTCCATCGACTTCCGCCCTTCAGGTCGGCTCGGTCACCGCGACGGATTTCGGGACCAACGGCACCTTCACCCGCGCACTGGGCAGCGCTGCTGGCGAAATCCGGTTTACGAAAGCCAATGACGGCCAGCGTGCCAACGGCTTCTCGGCACGCGGCGCTGATCTGACAGTCAACCTCGGTGGCTCGGCCGCCGACATCATCTTCCTGACCACGCTTTCGAAAACCAATTCCTCTACGGCCACCACCGCATCAACCACGGTGACACTCACCGATGCCACCGGAGTCATCGCGGGCATGTCCGTCACCGGCACCGGCGTGCCGACTGACACGGTGGTCTCTACAGTGGCAGGAAACGTGGTCACCTTGAACAAGGCCGCCACGATCGCCGCCAGTGTCGCGCTGACGTTTTATGCGGCCCAGGACAATACCCGCTACAACTCCAGCGTGCTGACGCTCAATGGAGCGAATGCCACCAACCTACTCACCGTTCAAAACCCTCTCGACCTCAACGGAGCGAACCGCGTCATCCAGACCACCGCCAACACCGCCACCCTTACCGGCGGTCTGAAAAACTCGTCCGCCACCCCAGCAGGGCTTCGGAAACTTGGAGCCGGCACCCTCTCCCACGATCCAGGTTCCACCCACACTGTTTCGCTCCAGTCCCTCCAAACCAGCGCCGGCACCTTCGAGGTGAAATCCGGCACCCTGACGGTGACTTCGGGAGCCTCCACGGGTTATGCGGTGGCCCAGAATGGCTTCACGGTTTCCGGTGGCACGTTCCGGCTCAGTGGGGGAACAGTGAATGCCAAGGTCGCCAACTTCGTGTTCACGGCCGGCACGACCAACGCCAGCGGCACCTTCATCCAGGACGGCGGCACCTTTGATGCGGGTTCGATTGAAGTTCTCAACGCCTACGGGAGCTCCGGTTCCCTGACCGTCAATGGCGGCACCTTCATCTGCGGACAACTGCGCGTCGGCCAAAGCACCGGAATCCTGAACCTCAATGGTGGCATCACCCGCGTGAACAACCTCTCCAGTGGCGGCGGCACCACCACGGTGAATTTCAATGGCGGCACCCTCCAAGCGAAGGCGACCAATGCGACCTTCATGCCCACCACGCTCACCACCACCCAAATCCGCAGTGGCGGGGCCGTGTTCGACTCAAATGGGTTCAACATCACCATCCTGAAAGCGCTCACCGAGGACAGCGGCTCTACGGGCGGCGGCCTCTCCAAGATCGGAACCGGTAACCTCACCCTGTCGGTCGCCAACTCCTACACCGGCACCACCACCTTCAATGCCGGCGTGCTTGAATTCGCCAGCGGAGGACTGGGAACCACCGGGCCCCTGTCCTTCACCGGATCCAGCACCCTGCGCTGGCTTTCGGGAAATACCGACTCTCTCGGCACCCGCGCGATGACCGTGAACACGGGCGTTATTGGCACCCTGGATACCCTTGCCAACGTCGTCACCCTGACCTCCCCGATCGGGGGGGCGGGTCAAATCGGCAAGGCGGGCTCCGGTACCCTCAAGCTGGACGGTGCGAACACCTTTACGGGAGGCATCACCATGGGAGCCGGTGACAATGGATGGATCGAAGTCGACAATGCGGCAGATCTCGGGACCGGCGCGAAAACGGCGAACCTCAATTCCTCTACAGGCACCGCCATCGGAGGCTTCCGTTTGCTCGGAGACGTCACCGTGAGCGGGGTCGCAATGAACCTCGGTGGACGCAACATCAGTGCCGCCACCCAGCACGCAATCCTCAACGTGTCTGGCAACAACGTCTGGACCGGTAACATCAACATCAGCAATTCCGGTGGCAGCTATTACCTCCGTTCGGACAGCGGCCGCCTGGAATTTTCAGGCACTTTGAGCAACGCCCAAGCGGCCGCTGGCGCTCCCGACACCCGCGCCTTTAACCTGGAAGGAGCTGGCGATTTCCTCATCAGCGGCACGCTCGCCAACGGAGCTAATGCTAACCGCTTCACGGCGCTTGCGATCGACGGCAGTGGCACTACCACGCTCACAGGCACCAACACCTACACCGGCACCACCTCTGTCAATGCCGGCAAGTTGCTCGTCAACGGCAACAACAGCGCGGCCACGGGCGCGGTCTCCGTCAATGGCACCTCCACCCTCGGCGGCACGGGCACGATTGGGGGTGCCATTACGGTTGCCTCCACTGCCAAAATTGATCCAGGTGCGACCATCGGCACCCTCACCGCCTCCGGTGCCACCACCGTCAACGGAAAGCTGGCCATTCAGCTCAATGGCAGCTCAGCGGACCAACTTGCCGTCACCGGCACCCTCAGCATTGCCAGCGGCACGCTTGAGATTACGGCCCCCGGTGCGGGTGCCACCCAGCCGGTCTACATCATCGCGAAATACGGCACGCTTTCCGGAGCCGCTTTCGCAACTGTCACCGGCATCCCTTCGGGCTACACGCTCAACTACGCCTACAACGACGGCATCAGCTCAAAAAACATCGCGCTCGTAGGCCCGGTCACCAACACCCCCTACTCCACCTGGGCAGGCACGACCTACAGCCTGACTGGCGACGATGCGCTCGCAGGGTCTGATCCCGATGGCGACGGCGTGAAAAATATCGTCGAGTTCGCCCTCAACGGAAATCCGACCAGCGGCTCGAACAACGGCCTCACCAGCACGCTGATTCAGGATGCCTCCGCGCCCACAGGTGATGAACTGACCTACACCTTCGCCGTGCGGGATGGGGCCACATTCACCTCCGGCGTGGGTGGCTCGCAGACAGCGACCGTCGATGGTGTGGTCTACACCGTCCAGGGCTCGGTCGATCTCTCCGGCTTCGCCAGCGCGGTTTCCGTGATTGGCAGCGCCTCAGACACCGCTCCCGGCCTGCCTTCACTTGCCGACACCGCCTGGGAATACCGCACGTTCAAGCTCGATGCCTCAGAAGGCCTTGGAGGAAAAGGCTTCTTGCGAGTGAAAATTGAAACAGCTCCCTGAGCGTCCAAGTAGTTTCACAATGTCCACAGGGCCGGAGCGCTTCACCCGAGGCGTCTCCGGCCTTCGTTTTACAACCTGAATCCTTCAACCTCATGCGCTCCCTGCTTATCCTCTCGCTCGCCTGCTTTCCGGTTTTCGGAGCGGATCCCAAGGTCGCCTCCGATCCGAAGTTTCTCTCCAACGGCAAGGTGAAGATCGGAGTCGACATGACTTCCGGCGGCTCGATCTTCTGGTTCAGCGAGCTGCCCGATGGGAAAAACCTCCTCAACCACGCCGACCGCGGCCGCTTCGTCCAGCAGTCGTACTACGGCGCGCCCGACGGCTCGGTCTGGGCAAAGAAACCCTGGCGCTGGAATCCCGTACAGGGCGGTCATTATCAGGGAACGCCTGCGAAGGTCCTCGAGTCCAAGGTCACTGACCAGTCGCTCTACGTGAAGAGCATCCCGATCAACTGGGCCGGCGGACAATTGCTCGAGGAATGCCGCATGGAGGAATGGATCACGCTTGAGGGACTGGTCGCGCGCATCCGCTTTCGCTTCGCCTATGAAGGAAAGACCGTTCACCCCGCCACCCATCAGGAGCTGCCCGCCGTCTTCATGGACTACGCCTTGCCGGAGCTGGTTTACTACACCGGCGACAAGCCATGGACCGGTGAGCCCTTGAAAAAGGACACTCCCGGTTGGCCGAATGAATCCCGGAAAATCGACGAGGAATGGGCCGGCTATGTCGGGCCGGATGGCCGAGGTCTCGGCGTTTATTTCCCCGGCACTGCGAAGGTCACCTGCTATCGCCACAAGGGCCCCAGCGGTCCGCAAGGCGGCGGCTGTTCCTACTTCGCACCGATCCAGACACTGGCCATCACTCCCGGCTTCCGGCACGACTACATGATCCATCTCACCATCGGCACCGCCGAGGACATGCGGAGCCGCTTCGATGTCATCCGGAAGTCCACGAAGCCGAAGCCCTGAGGCAAGGAACGGATGAATTTTTGAGACCCGCCATCGGCGATACGCGATGGCGTGATGGGCGCGGGCAGGATTTCCGGTAGGGTGAAGACCTCCCCCCACCTCATGAAAACAATCCGCCCCCCCCGGGTGTTTTCGCGGCACGGCCTCACGCTGATCGAAACGACAGTCGTGCTTGCCGTCCTGCTGACACTGCTATCTGTCCTCTTCATGGCCACCCAGTCATGGAAGCGCGGCTCCGATCGCGCCGCGTGCATCGTCTCGCTGCGAAATATCCAGGTTGCTACCCGCTCCTACCAGAACCTCTACGGCTACAATCCCGGAGGCCATCCCTACACCGAATACGGCACCCAGGACATCGCCCGCCATCTCATGGAAAAAGGCTACATCGAGTCCGCGCTCTATGAAATCGCCATCGGCGGGAAATCCTGCGCCGGCGGTGGCACCTACCAGCGGCCGCATGCCGATCTATTTCCGCTTGGTGGCGTTCTTTATGCGAATTGCACGCTCGCCACCACGGCCAATCACGTGCCGGCGAACGCCAGCGATTGGTGAGCTCCACCAAGTGAAACGGGCGGACCGGAGTCCGAGAGGAACCCAGCCCGCCCGCTTTGGGAAATGCAGCTTGGAAAGACCGCCGCCGGTTACTTCAACGTCGCGGTCACTTCCTTCTTCGTCTCCATCTTCAGGCCCTCCACATCCTTGAATGCTGTCTTGAAGGCGGCGGGATCCTTCTGGTCCAGCGTCTGCAGCTTCTTGAAGGCGGCGTCGTTCTTGACGATCTTACCGAAGTCCATGTCCATCAGGGTGATCGTGCCGCCTTCTGAATAAGTGGCGTTCGTTTCGGAAATACCGCCATCAGCGACGAGCTTCACGCTGAATCGCATGTCACCCATCATGTTCTTCATCATCTCCATCTGCTGGGGATCCTGCTCGCCCAGCTCGGGCTTCGGGGCTTCTTCTCCACCCGCTTTCTTCTCATCCGGTTGCGGTAGTTTGATCGCCAGCTTGCCACCGGAGTAACTGAAAGTCATCGGATCAGCCTTCTTTTCGGCCTCCTTGACCTCCTCCGGCGCGGGAATGCTGGACTCCAGCCCCGAAGTTCCGGCGTCCGGGTTGATTTTGAGCTTGTTGATGTCGGCGAACTTGTAGGTCGCACGGCCGCCTTTTTTCCCGTCGGCATCAATCTTCTCCACCTTCACGAAGGTCACGCCCTCGCCGTAGTTGGCGACTTTCTTACGGGCCTCTTCTGCCGAATACATCTCGGCCAGCGGGTCCTTGTCTTTCTCAGCTTCGCCGCCGAGTCCGGCCATCTGGCCCATCATGGCAATCATCTGGGCTCCGACCGTGGTGGTCTCGACCAGCGTGCCGCTGCCATCCTTGTTCAGATGGATGACGATTTCTGATTGGAAGCAGCTCGAGAGGCTCAAGGCGGCAGCCGCGGCCAGCGCGGGAAGTAGCAGTCTTTTCATGGTGATTGAGTGATTCGCCGCGCATGCTGACTGACCTTGCCGTTCCACACAAGTCCTCGATTTCCACTAGACCCATTGCCAAAATAAACTGCCGTTATTCGGAGTGGGTGCGGCCCAAGAATTTTACAAGAATTTTACAAAGGGACAGACAAAATGCAAGAAATCCACTTGCCTGGTTGGATGTGGCACCTAATGTGGGGGCATGAGGCGCTCCCGCTGGCTTGCTCCCTGGAAGGACTCTCCCGACAAACCCGCCATCTACCACTGCATCTCCCGCGTGGTCGACCGGCGTTTTGTGCTGGGGGATGACGAGCGCGAGCAGTTCCGCAGGTTCATGCGCATGCAGGAAAA
>JANOKL010000374.1:0-8989 GCA_031419215.1 Luteolibacter sp.
GTCGCGAGAAACCCAACGGCCCGCCGAGGGATCGTAGAAAGCGCTGGCTAGGTTGGTGAATGCTGCCAATAGCAGCAAGACGAATAGAGAATATCGGTTCATTGGTTTGGTAAGCCTGGTTGGTAGGGTCTGAATCGCTGCGAAGGATTGGATTGAGGGAAATTGGGAATGGTGGGATTCTGGTAGGGCGAGGGCGCGCCAGGGAAGCTGGGTGGGTAGTGAAGGGGCGGTTCTGGGAAGGCTGCTTGCGTCATTTGAGGGCTGTATCCAACGGCACTCCTCATCGCCATCTGGGTAACGCCCAAGTTCGGGGCAATTTGGACGGCCTGAGCCGCTGAAAGGATCGCCTTCGAGCGTTCCCCGCGCGAAGTGAGACAGGCAGTTCGAGTGGTAAGAAAGACAGCCAGGCATTCCTGGTTGGTGAAATTCTTCAGATAGCCCCCGATTGCCTCCTCATCAGGTGACATTGGTACGGGCCATTTCCGGTAATGATCATCCGGATGGCTCACAAATCCACCAGCGGACGAGCATTCGAGATTCACCCGCACTCCCTTGCCGTCATCCCAGCGGGCGAATAAGTGGCGTTTCGCGGAGACAAGATGCATCGGGTAGCCCAAGCGTCGGCCGAGGGCAACGTACAGGACAGGTAGTGAGGCGCAGGTTCCCGTGCTCTCGGTTCCGAGAAGACCTTGGAGGAAGACTTTTCGTGGATTGGAGAAAAACTCATCGTCCGAGGCCGTCTGAACCTGGGCCAGCGACATTTCAGGATCATATTTTACCCCTAGATCCTGTCCGAGAATCGTACACATGAGCCCCATTCTCCATTCGGCTTCTGAGCCGTATTCCTTGGGGTTGTTCTTGTAGCGGTGGAAATTGCGGTTGGTTTGCAGAGAAATTTCCAGTGCCCACTTGTCTAGCTTGGCAAGCATGGCCGGGATTTCAGTCGCGTCTCCAGCCTCCATCGGACAGCAAGAAAGATTCGCGAGGGCAATGTCCGTGCTGTCTCCCACTGAGGGAATCCCGCCAGAACCCAGATAACCCCAATTATCCGTAAGAGACTGATTGCCAGATTGCAGCGACGTTTGGGAAGTTGGCTTTTGACCCTTCGGAGAAAACGCTGAATAGCCCCACACCCCCGCGATGCCGAAACCAACGAAGAAGCAGATAGCGGAAGACTTCACGCCAGACTTCGCAGGTAGAGTCTTGGCGACAGTCTTTTCGTATTTGTTTCTGGCCACTAATTGCATCCTTTTGAGACCGGCCTGAAAGTCAATAGTTAAGTCTCTACGATACCGACACTCATGGAGGTAGTTGGGTCGAAACTGATTCGTCTCACGCAATCGCCACAGACGGCTCAACGAAAGGCAGCTCATGGGCCGAGGCCACGGGCTCGCAGGTCAACTTTCCTCCTGCAGTGTTGATGCCTTTCAGGAGATCGGGGCGCTTTTTGCAGGCACCGGCGAGTCCGTTCTCGGCGATCAGCATCGTCCAGGGATGGGTGACGTTGTTCAGCGCCTGCGTGGCGGTGCGGGAGTAGGCACCGGGCATGTTGGCGACGCAGTAATGGAGCACGCCTTCCTCCTCGTAGGTTGGATTGTCGTGCGTGGTGGGACGGGTCGTTTCCGAGCAGCCGCCTTGATCGACCGCGATGTCGACAAAGACGCTGCCCTTCGGCATCAGGCGCAGCAGCTCGCGGTTGAGCAGCTTCGGCGCGCGGGCACCGGGGACGAGGACCGCGCCAATGACGAGGTCCACGCGTGGCAGCATTTCGGCGAGGTTCGCCTCGTTTGAGAAAACGGTGTGCGCGCCGTCCATCGTGATGTCGAGGAAGCGCATGCGTTCGAAATCGACCTCCAGGATCGTGACGTCCGCGCCGATGCCGGTGGCGACTCGGGCGGCATTCACGCCGGCGGTGCCACCGCCAAGGACGACCACGCGACCAGGAGCCACGCCGGGGACGCCACCCAACAGAATCCCGCGTCCGCCACGATGCTTGGCGAGATGGTAGGAGCCGACGATCGCGGACATGCGCCCGGCGATCTCGCTCATCGGTTCGAGCAAGGGCAGGCGGCGGTTCACCTCGATGGTTTCATAGGCGATGGCCGTGCAGCCGGACGCGAGCAGGCCTTCTGTTAGAGGCTTGCTGGCGGCGAGGTGGAGATAGGTGAAAAGCAGGTGGTCCGGCCGCAGCATCGCGATTTCCGAGGGCTGCGGTTCCTTGACCTTCACGATCAGGTTCGCGCGGGCAAAGACCTCTTCCGCCGTGTCGACGATTTCCGCGCCAGCGGCCTGGTAGAGCGCGTCGTCATAACTCGCGCCCAGCCCGGCCCCGCGCTGCACCAGTACCTGGTGGCCGCGCTTGGTCAGCTCCATCACAGATCCGGGAATCATGCTCACCCGGCTTTCCTGTGCCTTAATCTCACTCGGAATTCCTACGATCATCGCGGAAACCGTAAGCCGAAATCGCGCCGGACCTAGAGATTTTTCGATGCCTTCGTCATGAAACGTTTCCCTCTTCCCCGCCGATCAGACGCTCTGCCTTCTTCCTCTCCCGTGCCTCACGGAAAAAGCCCTGGATCATGGCGAGACATTCCTCACCGAGGACGCCGGGCGTGATGTCACAGCGATGGTTGAGCGGCGGGTTCGATTCGAGAAGATTGATCCAACCTCCCGCAGCTCCGGCTTTCGGATCGGGGCAGCCGAAGACGACACGTTCCGGTCGGCAATGGACGATGGCTCCGGCACACATCGGACAGGGTTCCTTGGTGACGTAGAGCGTGCATTTTTCCAGCCGCCAGTCGCCGACCGACTGCTGGGCCGCCGTCAAGGCGAGCATTTCCGCGTGGGCGGTGGCGTCCTTCAGGGTCTCCACCTGGTTCCAGGCGCGGGCGATGACGCGACCTTCCCGAACCACGACCGCGCCGATCGGCACCTCTTCGGCAGCGTAGGCGCGACGGGCCTCGCGCAGGGCCTGGCCCATGAAATAGGCGTCGCTCTGCAAGTCGATGATCGGGCTTTCGTCGTCCACGCCGCGTGCTTAGCGCGACCCGACGGAGATTCCAAGCCCGGCTTCACTTGCCGGTGGCGGCTTCGAGGCGCTTGCGCAGCGCGGCAACGACTTCCGGCGATCCTGCGGCAGCATTCACGGTCTCGTGCGGATCCTTCTTGTGATCGTAAAGCTCGGCGTAGGACGGGTCTTTCGTCGAAATGACAAGCCGATGCGTGTCATCGCGGATCGTCCGGGAAGGCCCCCAAGCGGAAATGGCGATGCCGTCGGACGCAGCAGCCGGGTCCTCGAGCTGCGGCTTCAGCGATCGTCCGTCGAACTTGTCGGAAATAGGCAAACCGGCATATCCGGCGAGGGTGGGATAGAGGTCGATGGTTTCGACGATGGACTCGCATTTCGCGCCGGGCTGCTTCTGACCGGGCACGCGGACGATCAGCGGCGAATTCAGAGCCTCTTCAAAAAGGCAGTGCTTTCCCCAGATTCCGTGTTCGCCGAGGAGCCAACCGTGATCGCCCCAGAGGACGACGATGGTGTTCTTCGCCGCAGGCGAGGCATCGAGGGCGGCTAACAGCTTGCCAACCTGGGCATCAGTGTAGCGGATGCAGGAAAGGTAGGCGCGGCGGTAGGCGACGGCGGCGGCCGGGCTCTGGAAAGCATCGCCCTCGGTCTGGCCATACTGGCGGAACTCGCTGCTGTTGTGCCAGGTGGTCGGGAAGGTTGGCTTCGCGGTGGCGGTCGGGAGCGGAGGATTGGCCTTCGCCATTTCCTCGAAATACGGGCGCGGAGCCACGAAGGGCAGGTGCGGCTTGATGAAGCCGACGGCGAGGAAGAAGGGCTTTTTGGCGGCGGCAGCGTCTTTCAAGCGGGCGATGGCCTCCTCGGCGATCCAGCCATCCGGGTAAGTCTTGTCGTCTCCTGCCACCGACTCGGTGACAGGTCGGCCCTTGCTCGCAGCCCGACTGACTCCACCGGCGTAGCCATGCATGGCGGACTCAGGAGTTTTCCACGGGCCGGAGGGCATGGTGGTCACGTCCCAGGCATCGGGGAGTTCTTCCGGACCGTCCACCCATTCCTTACCGGAGTGATTTCCGGGATAATGGGTCACCTTTCCCACCGAGATCGTCTGATAGCCTTGTTTCCGGAACAGCGCCGGCATGGAGGGCAGAGGCTGTTTCGCCGCTGTCTTCAGCGAGGCCCCATTGTCGAGATCGGCGGGAAAGCGTCCGGGGTAACGACCAAACATCAGCGCACACCGGGACGCGCCACAGGTCGGAACCTGGACGTAATGGCGGGTAAAAGTGCGACCGCTGGCAGCCAGGCGGTCGATGTTCGGCGAGGCCTTCAGCGAGGCATCGTAGCAGCCGAGCCAGGGCCGCAGATCGTCGACGGCGATGAACAGGACATTCGGGCGCTCGGCAGCTTGACCGGCCAGCGGGAGCAGCAGGCCAAACAAACCCATCACCGCAGGTTTCATCGCGTTCAACTTCATGTGAGGCATCCTGCCGAAAGGACTCCGGATGGGGAAAACCTATTTCAGCGGAAACAAAAAACGCCGCACCGGTGGAATCCGGGGCGGCGTTGGAAAATTCAGCGATCAGGCTCAAGCTTTCGGCTCGGCCTTGGCATCGCGCATGGCCTTCTTCACGGCCTTCTCGAAGTCTTCGTTGGACGGGCTGCCGCTGAAGACGAGCTTGCCGGTCACATCGAAGACACAGGCGTGAGGGATGCCACCGGTGTTGCCGGGAGCGGATCCACCGGCCATCACCGGGTACTCGACCTTGGCGGTCTTGAGCACCTTGAGGATGGCTTCCTTCGCGCTGCCCTGACGCTCGAGTCCGACGACGACAAGACCCTTCTTGGCACCGGACTTCGCCATCTTGGCCAAATCAGGCAGGCTGGCGATGCAGGGGCCGCAGTTGACGCCCCACTCTTCGACCACGACGACCTTGCCAGCGAGCTGGTCCTTGTTGAATTCAGCGCCATTGACCACTTCCGCCCAACGAACGTCGGCGAGGGTGGCGGTCGGGAGGGCTGGCTTGGCTTCCTTTTCCTTGGCGAAGGAAAGGGCTGGAAGGGCGATGACGCCGATCAGGCAGAATAGTGTTTTCATAAGATGTTTCGGAAAGGACGTTACATTCCCTCACATCCGGCTCTTGCAGGCGAGCCAGAAATTTCACGCCGGCTGCCAGGATCCCTACATTTGGGGGGGATCGTGGCAAAATCCGGAATGGAGAGGTTTTTTCACCGCCAAGCCGCCAAGGTCGCCAAGTCAAACCGGTCAAAAATTGCGATGCGGGGAGTGAAACTGATTTCAGAGGCACTCATTTGAAGTTTCCTTGGCGCTCTTGGCGCTCTTGGCGTCTTGCGTCTTGAGTCTTCTTCCTTCTTCGTCCCTCTCCCCTTCAAACTGAACACTGACCTGTCCTTCATAGCTTCAGCGACGAAGGAAAACTTCTTCCCACTTCTCCCTTCGTAGCGCCAACCAAGCAGGCACGCGCCCGCCTTCCTTCTCTTCAACGTTCACTGTTGGACGTTCGATGTTCAACGTTCCATCCTCTTTAAATGGCCGACGTCTTCACTCCTGAAAAGCGCTCCGAGGTCATGTCCCGCAGTCTCCATCAAAAGCGCGGCTTCGTCACTTCGACTTCCAGCCATCACCACCCTACGCCATCGCGGAAGAATCCCCGGTTCCAAATCCATCACCTAACAGTTATGGTGCCCCCGTGTCACTGCAACAGCTCCTCATTCCGCTTCTTTCTAAATGGCCGTACTTTGCCCTGTTGCTTGGCTTTTACGTCCTGTTCAAGGTCCTCGGTTCCGCATCCTTCAAGGGCTGGTTCGGAGAGAGGATGGTCTGCCGGGGCTTGAATCGGCTGGATCCTCAACTCTACCGGCAGTTTCACGACCTCTATCTACCTCGCCCTGACGGACAAGGCAGCACCCAGATCGACCATGTGGTCGTCTCCCCATTCGGCATCTTCGTCGTCGAAACCAAAAACTACAAAGGCTAGATCTTCGGTTCCGAGAAACAGGCCCAATGGACGCAGCAAATCTTTAAGAAGAAACACCGCTTTCAGAATCCGCTTCACCAAAACCATCTTCACGTTCGCGCCCTGATGGTCTTTCTCGATATTCCCGAGGATCGATTCCATTCCCTCGTCTTCTTCATCGGTGGGGCCGATTTCAAATCCACCATGCCCGGCAACGTCCTCAACCACGACCTGCTTGGATGGATCAAAAATCACGCCGCCCCCATCCTTGGTCCCGACGCTAGCGGAATTGTAAACGGCCGCCTCGAATCCCTCTGCCAATCCACCGATCGCAAGACCGCCGCCCGCGATCACCTCAAGTCACTCAACACCCGTAACGCATGAACCCGTCAACAGCACCGGCCGCCCCAGCGCAGTGCACAACCAAGCCCCGCACCCGATACGTCTTCATTGATTACGAAAACGTCTGCGAGTCGGACCTGTTCCTCGTCGCGGGCAGAGATGCTTTCGTCTTTCTGATCCTTGGTCTGAATCAGGAAAAACTTCCGGTGAAAGTCACCCTGTTCGCCCTACAACACCCTGACCAACTCCGCATCATCCAAACCAAGGTCGTGGGACGAAATGCGCTCGATCTGGTCCTCGCTCTTGAAGTCGGACGAAAACTCGCTACCGACCCCGCTGGCGACTTCCACATCGTCTCCAAGGACACCGATTACGAATCTGTCGTTCTGCATCTGAAAGCCGAGCACCGCCGTGTCGCCCGGCACAAGTCGCTTACTAAAATTCCGGCATTCCGGGCTCCCGGAGCGCCTCCTACTCCTCCATCATCGAACAAGCGCCTCACCCATCTGTTCGGACAACTGCGGAACGGCTCCTCGAAAAATCGTCCGGCGACCCGTGCAAAACTGGAGAATCTCATCAAGTCCGCCTTCGGAACCCAAACTGAACCGGAGTTCGTTGGCAAAACGATCGAACACCTTGTGAGGGACAAGGTCCTCACCTTTACCGACACCGGCAGGATCCAATACACCCACGCCGCTTGAGCGATGACTCGTCCATAAACCATCCGGTCCGTCCGTCAGCGCCTGGCTTCATCGTGCCTGCGTTCGATGCTCAACCGCCTCGGCTATCGCTTCACGGTCAAGGGCCTGAAAAACCGTAACCTGCCCGGGAAGCCCGATCTCGTCCTGCCAAAACTCCGCACCATCATCTTTGTCCACGGCTGCTTCTGACACGGACATAAGCACTGCCCGGCCTTTCGCCTGCCGAAATCCCGCCGAGCCTTCTGGAAAGCGAAGATTGAAGGCAACCGTTCAGGCGATGCCCGGAACGAGAACGCTCTCATCCGTTCAGACTCTGGATGATTCGCTTACCGTATCGCCCGCAAAAAACTTCGGATGCTTTGACGCAATCACGGTGCCGATACCCCCGGCGCGCATCACATCGCCCAATCCAACCGGCGCAATGTATGACCTTGCGTCGTTCATCCAGCCGCGCATGGCGGGGTCGAGCGAAAGGTAGCGCGTTTTGACGAGCAGTTGGCCTTCCGCAATCTCGCCGACTGGTTCGGTATCGAAAGTGAAGTCATCGCGCTTGGGCTCGCCGACCGGACGTTTCGTCAGGCGAAAGAGATGGTTTTGCAAAGGAGCGTTCATGGCGATTTCTCATAGGCAAGTCAAAAAAACAAAGGCCGGTACGCCACAAGGGGTGTACCGGCCTTCACGGTGAATGTTGTCGAACAACCTCGCGGCATTCGACAGCGATTCGCCGAAGCGATTACTTCAGGTGCGCGGAGACCAGCTTGGTCATTTCGAACATCGAAACGACTTTCTTGCCGCCGAATACAGCCTTGAGCTTTTCATCGGCATTGATCATGCGACGGTTGATGGCGTCTTGGAGTTTATTTTTCTTGATGTAGTCCCAGAGTTTCTTGGTGACTTCGGTACGTGGCATCGGGGCTGAACCGATAACGGCACCGAGCACGGAGCTGATTGTCATCGGCTTCATGAAGGCTGCATTTGGCTTACGCTTGACGGCAGGCTTCTTGGGTGCGGCTGCTTTTTTGGCGGCGGGTTTCTTGGCTACCGGCTTTTTTGCTGCGGGCTTCTTTGCTGCTGGCTTTTTCGCGACCGGTTTCTTTGCGGCAGGTTTCTTTGCGGCCGGCTTCTTGGCTGCGGGTTTTTTTGCGGCAGGTTTCTTTGCGGCCATGTAAATCCTCCAGGTTGTTTTCAGAATGTCATTAACTTACGCGGGGACTCACAGCAATCCATAAGAGTGAATCCGTACCACAGGAGCAAATATAACGCATTATTTACAGAAATGTGCAACACGTCGTTGTAATCGCGCAACGCGTTTTAGCAGGAGAAATCCCGCACGATTTTTCAGAGCGACTATGATTGCAGATTTTTCGCAGCGGCAATGATGACTGAATCTTTCCTCGCAGCACTCGCAATGCACCAGCCATTCGATCAGAACGAAGCGAAATATCGGGACGAGATCGTGCGCTTCGTTTCATCGTGTCAACGCAATTGGTGGACCCGCACAAACACCGCAGGGCACGTCACAGGATCAGCGTGGATACTGAATTCAGCACGAACACACGCACTCCTGCTGCATCACGTAAAGCTGGGTCTGTGGGTTCAGCCTGGTGGCCACCTCGATGACAGCGACGCTTCGCCAGCAACAGGCGCGATGCGAGAAGCGCTGGAGGAAACCGGTATCGCCGGATTGACGTTCGCGAGCGACGCGCTGTTTGACCTCGATATCCATAGCATTCCTGCGCGCGCTGGCGGTGATTTTGTTGAGCCTGCGCACTTGCACTACGATGCCCGTTACCTCATCATTGCGCCTGATGCAGAGATACAGATTTCTGCAGAATCCTTCGATGCAAAATGGATTGCGCTCGACGTTCTGGCACAACCATCGCAAGAACGCAGCATCGCACGCATGGCCGAAAAATCACTTCAATTCAACTCATGAAACTCGCCGATCT
>JANOKL010000375.1:0-4614 GCA_031419215.1 Luteolibacter sp.
CACGATCAACACCACTACCGATTACCCCGCCGCAAACAACAACTATGCCACGCTCACCGGGACCACCGCTCCATTCAACCTGACATTCGACTTCTCCAATCCTGCCGACCTGAATGGCCTGCACGTCTGGAACTACATTTATCGGAACGGTGCCACGGGTGGAAATACTTCGGACACCAGCGGCGTCAACAGCTACACGCTGACCTTTTACAGCGGCGTTGGAGGCACTGGCACCACGATCGGCAGCGTCTACTCCGGCTCGCTGGCGAAGGCGAAATTCAACGCACTGAATCCGGCGGAGTCAGTGTTCTTCAACTCCACCTACACGGCTGTTAGATCCGTGGTGATGCGGGTGCTCAGCAATCATGGCAGCACGACTTTCACCGGCATGAACGAGGTCGCGTTCAGCGGAACTACCTCCACGGGACCATTCATCTCCTCCTTCACCAGCTCCGCCCCCTTCGTCCAGCGACCGGCCACCCCGACCCTGAACTGGTCGGTTACGGGAGACGTCACCTCCTTGTCCATCAGCCCTGGCATCGGCAATGTCCTGCCCCTGACCAGCGGCGGCTCCGGCAGTGTATCCGTTTCACCAATCGGCGAGCAAACCTACACGCTCACTCTCAACGGCACGATCCAGCAAACGGTCTCGGTCGTAGGTTTGCCGATGAAGGAAAAGGTCCACCTCTACCTGTGCATCGGCCAATCGAACATGCAGGGTGCAGGCGCACCGTATGACGCCACGCTTGATGCTCCGGTTGCAAGAGTCGTCAAGTTCGGCGGCCGCGATGGCAAGGAGGCCGTCTTCGTCAAGGGCGGGCACAACCTGACCTCGCTTGCCACCACCAACAACAATGTCGGCATGGGGATGGAGTTTGGAAGAACCCTGCTGGCTTCCCAAACCGATCCGGAGGTGGTCATCGGAATCATCAACCATGCCCTCGGTTCCTCGGCCATCCAGTGGTGGGCTCCGGGTGTCATCGACAACAAACAGATCAATCCGGCCACCGGTTTGAACTACTACCTCTATGACGAAGCAATCCAGCGCGTGAATGCCGCCTCCAGCTACGGGGTCCTCAAGGGCGTGATCTGGCATCAGGGCGAATACAACTGCGGCAGCAGCACCAACCCGGACTCCGATCCGAACGGCTATGCGGCGCGGATCCAGACACTCGTCACCAATCTCCGCAACAGCTTCTCTAGGCCATCCCTGCCCTTCATCTGCGGAAAATTCGTCCCCGCCACCTGGACCTACGCCGACGGCAGTCCGGGAGCCTTCACCGGACTTCCCTTTCGCAGCACCGTCGAGGCCGCACTCGTGGAATTGCCGAACCAGCGCACCAATACCTTCTGCGTCGACAACAACGGACTGCGCGGAAGGTCCGATCAGTTGATCCACTTCGATGCCTACTCGCAGCGCATCCTCGGTCAGCGTTATGCGACCGCGATCCTCAACCTCCAGTCTGATCCCCAGAAGCTCTACCTCGGCGGCTTCCTGACTCCATCACAGTTGGCGAACGCGACCCTCACCGATCCTCAGGGCGACATCGATCAGGATGGTCGGAGAAACTTCCTCGAGTACGCCTTTCTCACCAACCCTATCATTCCAGACCAAAGTTCGCCCGTGACGCTGAACAACGTCGTCGTTCCCGGCGAAGGCACCTTCCCTGCCCTCACCTTCCTTCAGCGCACCGATACCGAAGCACCACGCTACACCGTCGAGGTGAGCGGCGATCTTGTGAACTGGCAGGGCAATGTGGCTGGCCAACCCGCAGTCACCGTTCAGGTGGGCCCCGCCATTGATCATGGCGACGGTTCATCCACCGTCACCATCCGCGACGTCACACCACTCGCTCCAGGAACCCCAGAGCGCTTCCTCCGAGTCCGCGTCAGCCAGCCCTGAGTTCCAGCTCACTTGCTCGCCTTCAGCGTGCCGATCAGGAACTGGATCAGGTCCGGATATTTCTGAGCGGGTGCGCCGGGATACATCAGGTGGCTTTCCACTCCGGTGGCCTTGAGTTTCTCATCGAGCTTCACTCCGAAGTTCGAGGTGTGGGTGGGGTCCTTTTGATTTTTTCCAAGCGCGGGGGCCACCGTGTAGTGGAGGTAAACCGGTGGATCATCGGCAGTGACGAGTTCATAGGGCGAGTATTCCTTGATCCATGGCAGGATCTTCTCGCGGTTCTCCAGGAACTGTTGGAAGGCCGCAATCTTCTTCGCCTTGTCGCCATTGAAGCCGAAGGCATGTCCGCCATAAACGCTGTTCGGCGTCCATTCCTTCATCTGCTTGGGGTCCAGCGAAGTCTGCGCACCGAGAACGCCAGCGCAGAAAAGGCGCGTGGACTCACGAGCAATCGGGTCCGCACTTTTCGGGTCCGCCATGTCATCGTGAAAGGCCAGCCACAGGCTCGAACAAGCTCCAGCCGAACCACCGGATGCACCGATGCGGGTCTTGTCGATGTTCCACTCCGCCGCCTTGCTGCGGACGAACTGCAGCGCGCGGGCCGCATCGCTGAGCGGCCATTTCACCGGTGGCTTGATGTCCGCGGCGGTCGCCTCCTGAACGAAGCGGTAGTTGATCGAGGCCACGGAAATCCCGGCCTTGAGATACTCCTTCACGCCTGCCACGCGATCCTTGTCATTGCTCTTCCAGGATCCGCCGTGAATAAAGAACACCAGCGGTGTCGGCTTCGCGGACTCGGCTTTCCAAAAGTCCAGCACCTGCTTCTCATGCTCACCGTAGTGGACGTTCGCCATCATCGGCGGCGTCCGCACGGCCTGGGTGTTTTCGGTCGTCCAGAAGTCCTGGTTGCCGGCCTTCTTTGCAACGGGCTCGGCCTCTTCGCCGAAGGAGATTGCCGCAAATGCGGTCAGCAGAATGGGAGTGATGAAAATTGGTTTCATGGCAATGAATGGTATGAAATTACTTCGGCATCGCGGCCTTCCAGCCCGCCCGCCACTGCGCGGTCAGCTTGGCCACCAATTCCTTGTTGGCGGGATCTCCCGCAATGTTGGTGTTTTCCTGCGGATCCGTCTGGTGGTCGTAAAGCTCAACCGCATCGACCGTTTTGACGTCATCCTTGAGAACCCAGGTCGTAAGCCGGTAACGATCGGTGCGCATCGAGTAACCCATCAGGTTTCTCTTTTCGTTCTTGCGCGGATACTGGCTGAAAGCAGCGGACTTCCACGCCTTCGTCGGATCGTCGAGAAGGGGCTTGAAGCTGAAGCCTTCAGCCGTCGCCGGCTTGGGAAGTCCGGCCAATTCGCTGAGCGTCGGGTAAATGTCCACGAACTCCACCAGCGCCGGGCACTTCTTCCCCACGCCCGCCGTTCCGGGAACCGAAACCAGCAAGGGCACATGGGTGTCGTTCTCGACGTTGCTGTGCTTCGCCCAGGCATCGTGCTCGCCGAGTTTCCAGCCGTGGTCACCCCAGAGGATGATGATCGTGCTTTCGCGCAGTCCGAGACGATCGAGTTCGTCGACCACCCGACCGATCTGGGCGTCCACATAACTCACAGCCGCATAGTAGCCGTGCTTCGCCTGACGGGCGTAGTCATCCGGGAAATGCTGATCCTTTGGAACGCCTTCATAGCTGCGGATCTCGCCCCCCGATACGATGGAGTATCCGGGTGCGTCCTTCGGCCGGAGGGGATTCGGCGCGAGTGGGATCTTCGCCGGATCATAGAGGTCCCAGTACTTCTTCGGTGAAGTGAATGGCAGATGCGGACGAATGAATCCAACTGCGAGGAAGAACGGCTGGTTCTTTTCCTTCATGCCACGCAGGGTGTTCACTGCCATGTCCGCCAACTGGCCATCATGCAATTCGTTGTCGGTTCCGTCTGTTGACAGAAAAGCCGGACCACGTCCCTCGGTCTTCTTGCGGCCGGCATTGAAAAGCGCCTTCGGGAAGACGCTCGGGACCGACCACGACTGGGCATCATCGAATCCGTGGTGATAGATCTTGCCCAACGACTGGGTGAAGTAGCCGTTGGCCTTGAAATGCTCCGGCAGGGTTACGATGTCCGGCAGTGCCTTGCGGAAATGCGTGTTCAGATCCCAGACCTTGGTCGTGTCGGGGCGTGTGCCGGTGAGAAGGCTGGTGCGGGAAGGAGAACAAACCGCCTGCTGGCAGAAAGCGTTCTCGAACACGACGCCAGACTTCGCAATGCGGTCGATGTTCGGACTCTTGATGATCGTATTACCATAGCAACCGAGCTCCGGCCGCAGGTCATCGACCGCGATGAACAGGACGTTCTTTCGTGCCTCCGCCGCAGAGGCGGATGTGGAAATCACCGCACACGCGAGCAACGCGCCGGCGGCGGAAAACAGGATGGAGGTTATCTTCATGGTTCTGTGGTCGGGTCTGTCTACGCAAGGAAATCATTCAGCGGTCTTCTTCGGCTTTCCGCCCTTCGCCTTCTTCGCCGCACCTGGATTACGCAGCTCACGGGCGTACTGCTTCTTGAACGGCGCTGCCTGCGGATCGTCGATCACGCGTGCCGCCCATCCCGCCGGAATCTTGTCCTTCAGGCCGAGACTTGTGATGGCATTCGTGAGGAACAGGAACTCGGAGCTTGATTGAGTCCGGTCCAAGCCGGCGATGAGCGCGACGG
>JANOKL010000376.1:0-3143 GCA_031419215.1 Luteolibacter sp.
CAGCATCCTCGGCTGCCTGCCGCTGTTCCACTCCTTCGGCTCCACCGTGACCCTGTGGTTCCCGTGCATCGAAGGGCTCGATCTGGTGACCTACCCGAGCCCGCTCGAAACCAAACGCCTCGCGGAACTCGTGTCGCATCATCGCGTCAACGTACTGCTTGCCACGCCGACCTTCCTGCGCGGCTACATGAAGCGTGTCGAACCGGCGCAGCTTGCCTCACTGCAGCTCGTCGTGACCGGAGCCGAGAAGCTTCCGCAGAACCTGGCGTCGGCCTTCGAGCAGAAATTCGGCATCCGCCCCCAGGAGGGCTATGGCCTAACAGAAACCTCGCCCGCCACCAACGTAAACCTGCCCAATCTGTTCGCGGCAGAGGGCACGGTTGTGATCCCGAGTGTTCATCCGGGATCGGTCGGTCAGGTCCTGCCCGGCCTGGCGGTGAGGCTCACGGATCCTGCCACCGATGAAGTCGTCCCGCTCGATCAGCAGGGCATCATCTGGTTCCGCGGGGCCAACATTTTCCAAGGCTATCTCGGCGACAAGAAGAAGACCGATGAGGTCCTCCAGAACGGCTGGTTCCGCACCGGCGACGTCGGACGAATGGACGAGAACGGCTTTCTTTTCATCGAGGGCCGCATCTCTCGCTTTTCGAAGATCGCTGGCGAAATGGTGCCTCACGAAACCGTGGAGGCTGCGATCAACAAGGTGCTGCATCTCGACTCCGAGGCCGAACGCCGAATCGCCATTGTCGGAGTGCCGGACGAGCAAAAGGGCGAGGCCATCATCCTGCTTTCCACCATCTGCGGACCTGCGATCGAGCAGGAGTGCATCGACCTGCGATACAAGCTTCTCGATGAGGGCTTGCCCTCGCTGTGGACGCCTCGCCAGATCGTTCCGGTGAAGGAAATCCCGGTGCTGGCCTCCGGAAAGCTCGATCTCAAGGGCTGCGAAACGCTTGCGCAGAAGAGCCGCTGAGCGCCAGTGCTGCATTGGCAAGGCCTCCAGCGCTTTTTTGCAAAATCAGTTCGGATTTCCGAACCTTCAGCGCGAGCGAACGTTCGCCGATAATGTTTACAAGCGCCCCGTCCGCACCGTAGTTCTTGGAGGTTGTTTCCACCCCTCTCGCGTTCTCCGGAATCCCCCACCGGAGGTCCCCCCACGGCGAGCCGACATGTCCCAGAACACCCAGACTCCAAGCCCGTCCCACGCGGTCGAAAGGATCCGCGAAATCATCGTGGGTCGCCAACTCGACCGCTTGGAGCAACGCGTGGCCCTTCTCGAACACGCCAGCCCCTCCGAGTCTGCCGCGTGGACTTGTGAGCCGCGATTGATCGCCGTCGAGGCCCAGGTGGAAGCCATTCAGGACCGCCTGCACCGGCTTTCCGAAGGCTATCGTGTGGAGACTGAGGCCCGGGATCTACGGCATCAGGAGGAGGTCCGCAGGCTCGCCGAACGCATTCAATCCACTGCCGCCGAACGTGCCACGCCTGACGCCATCCCCCGCATTGAGGCGAAGTTGGGTCAGTGGCTGAGCGACTGGCAGAGCACTGCCCTGCGTCGCGCCGATCAGCGGGAAAGCCTGCTCATTTCCCACCTGCGGGCCGAGTTGGTCAAGTTCCGCGACTGGGTCTCGTCCGAAGCCGCCGAGCAGAATCGCCTGAAGGCTGACCGCGCCGAGCTGGAGCAGCGTTTCTCGAAAGTCGCCGCGGCCGCGCGAGCCTTGGCAGAGGCAGCGGAATCCCCTGCCAGCGAAAAATCCTCTCCCCTGACGTAAGATGCCCCCCGCCCTCCGTCCCCTTCCCAGTCCGCCTCCGGGCATTGGTTCCCATGGCGCGCCCTCGCCACTCTGGACCGCCGCGCCGGTTCCGAGCGAACAAGAATCACTGACTCATTTCCCGGCCCTGAAAGCCCTCCCGGATCTTCCCTTCGGCGAAACCCGCGAGATCGGGCGCACCTTCGGACAATTTGGGCCGCCGCCGCTCTCCGCATTTCCATCCGCTCCTGAGGGCCTGGATTTTGCCGCGCTTCCGAATCCCTTCAGCCCTGCTCCGATTTCCTTCGAGATCCCGGAACCTCGATTCGAGAGCCTGGCCGGGAAGCTCCAGCCTCTTGGCAGCGAAACCCAGCCCGCGCCGCCTGAATTCAGCGACGAAGACCTCCGCGACGCCCTCGGGCCGATCGTCGAGCAAGCCGTCCGCAGCGCCGTTTATGCCCAAGAAAACGGGATCGATACCTACCTCGAACCCATGCTTCGCGCGACGATTCGTCGGGCTCTCGCAGAGTTCAACCCGACCCAACGACCTTTTGAAACACCAGGCGCAATCGATCGTTTCGCCTGGCGTCTCCAAGCGCTCTTCACTAGCAGGGCCTACGAAGACATCGTGTTTGAAAAGACCCACCGCTTTCAAGTGGAGGAGGTCTTCCTGCTCGATCTCGCCTCGCTGGCGCTGATTTCTTTCGCCAGCATTGACCCAGGCCGACATGCCTCGGCCAAGCGCATCGAAGGCACCGTTCAGCGACTCGCCCTCCAGGTCCGGAATGCCGACGGCACGATCCGCTCGGAATTCGAACTCCCGGAGAACCGCGTCGCGGTTTCGAAAAGCGGCCGTTTCGCCATTCTCATTGCCGTCGTCCGTGGTCGCACCAACGAGCTCGTCATGGCCGACCTCGATTTCTCGTTGCGCCGGGTCGAGGACCGCTTCCGCGAAAAGTTCGTCCCCGGTGGCCCGCCGCTCATGGAGGAGTTACAGCCGTTCCTGGAAGACTGCCTGCTGATTCAGGCGCCCGCCAACGCAGCCTGAAGGCGTCGAAGGTCGAAAAGTCGAAGGTCGAAGGTCAGCTGCGCTTCGCTCTATCATTCTTCAGACTTTCGACTTTAAGACTTTAAGACCTTAAGACAGCGGCAAAAGCCGCAAGCGATGCCTCAAAGAAGGTGCTTGCCCCTTAAAGGCTTCGCCAGTAACTAGGCCGCGCATGGGATTTGACACACTTGGGCTTTCACAAGCCGTCTTGGAAGCCATCGAGGAGTCCGGATATACCACCCCCACCCCGATACAGGCTCAAGCCAAAACGCTGATGCTGGAAGGTCGCGACGTGATTGGTGCCTCGCAGACCGGCACCGGAAAGAACGCCGCCTTCGCCCAGC
>JANOKL010000377.1:0-2166 GCA_031419215.1 Luteolibacter sp.
CGGGTGTGCAAATCCAGCTTCTAGGCGGAATCGACAAGGGGGCGCGGACAACGATGAACGTTTGCGGGTCCGGCAGCCACGTCATGAAGGATGGCAAGGTCATGCCCGGCCACTGCAACAGCTCCACCTCCAAGACCTACAACGGCGATGTCTGGGTCAGCGCCGAGATCGAGGTCCACGGCAACGGACCCATCAAGCACTTCGTGGAGGGAAATGAGGTCCTCAGCTATGAAAAGCCCTTTCTTGATGACAAAGACCCTCATGCGAAGGAGCTCATCGGCATCAACGGCGACAAGTGGCTGTCCTCCGGCCTCATCGCCATCCAGGCAATCAGCCATCCCATCGAGTTCAGGAAGATCGAGCTGCTGATGCTCGATAAGTGACCTTCAGGATGGCCTTCCCTGAAACGACAAAGTCCGCCTGGGGAGCGACCCCAAGCGGACCTTCTTAGTCGTTGGCCGAAGGATCGGCTGCTTAAGGCTGGGCAGGGATATACAATTCCGAGCCTTTGGCCAAGACCGTGCCATTGCTGAGAGAGAGGCCGTTGAGTTCGTTCAAGTGCGTGGAACTGGTTCCATGGCTCAGGGCGAACTCGCCGTAGGTGGTTTCGTCCTGGATGATGACCGAGCGGACGGTGGTCTTCGCGTCGCCGGTTGGTGGGCTGACGGAAGGAGCGGGGGAGGGAGCAGGGGATTTTTCAATCGCCGGTGCGGGCTCCTGTGCGGGTGGGGCCTCGGCTTTTGGTTTCGGCGATTCCGATTTCTCAGAAGCGGCTGGCTTGGGTGAAGATGATGAAGTCGGGTTCGAAATGGTCCGCACGGCAGGTGCTGGATTGGAAATGGTGCGGCTCGCAGTGGCGGGCTCGGACTTCGCCATCTGAGGAGGAGCGGGTGAGAGCGCCTTGCGCAATTGGAGGATCTGACCGGTTCGCAGGCTGGTCGGCTTGACCTTGGGATTCGAAGCGGAAAGCGAATTGACGCTGACGCCGACCTTCTTGGAAATGGAATGGTAGGTATCGCCATTCTTCACGGTGTAGGTCGAAGCGGCTGCGGCGGGAGCGGCAGGAGAGCTGACGGCTCCGCCGGTCGGCACCTTCAGGGTTTGGCCCGGGTGAATGATCGTCGAGCTCTTCAAGCCATTGGCCTTTCCAAGAGCGAGGGTGCTGCAACCGTTGCGACGGGCGATGCGCTCCAAGGTGTCGCCAGCACGAACCGTGTAGCTCGAGGTGGTCGGGTTTTCGCTGGCAGACTTGCTGCTCGCCGGGAGTTTGGTGAGCTCCTTAGGGCCTTTCAAACGAGTGTTCTCGCTTTCGAGGTCCTGAATTTTTTTATCACGCTGAACGCATTGGTCGCAGCGCAGGGGGCTCTCGGACTTCGAGAGCGCCGCGGAAGAACCAAGCACCAGCAAAGATGTGACAGTCAGCAGGGTCGCCTTCATGGAGTGTGTTATTTCAAAAACTTTTTCGCCCGACAAGAGAAATTTTAGATTTCTTAATAATCAAGCGTTTGAAAGGTTTCTCGACTGCCCCAAGCCTGTTGCCACGGCTTGACCATCATGGGGAGTGGGCGGCATGGTCCGCGCCATGCGAATCTTAACGGGCCTCCAACCGAGCGGCAAACTCCACGTCGGAAACTACTTCGGCGCGATGGAACCGGCGGTGCGGTTGCAGGAGCAGGGCGAGGCGTTCTACTTCATCGCCGACTACCATGCGATGACATCTTCGCAGGACCCGATAGCGCTGCGCGAAAATGTCCGCGAGTTGGCGATCGATTTCCTCGCCTGCGGGCTGGATCCGGAGAAAGCGGTCTTTTTCCGCCAGAGCGCGGTGCCGGAGGTGAACGAACTGGCGTGGATTCTCTCGACGGTCTGCCCGATGAGCCTGTTGGAGAAATGCCACTCGTACAAGGACAAGGTCGCGAAAGGCATTTCCCCGAACCACGCGCTTTTCGCCTATCCGGCGTTGATGGCGGCGGATATCCTGCTTTATGACTCGAACCTGGTGCCGGTCGGAAAGGACCAGAAGCAGCACCTCGAGGTCACCCGCGATCTGGCAGTGAAGCTCAATGAAGCCTACGGCGAAGGCACCGCGACCCTTCCAGAGCCGATCATCCGCGAGGACACCGCCGTCGTTCCCGGGACCGATGGCCAGAAGATGAGCAAGAGCTA
>JANOKL010000378.1:0-2749 GCA_031419215.1 Luteolibacter sp.
GATCTGGCACCACGACTTTTTTCCTCCATGGTCGGCTGGGGAAACATTCCCTTCACCGCGAACGGCAGTGGTTGGCTGACGGTTTACATCCTCGCGCCCATCGTCGGGGCGATTCTGGGTGGTAGCTTGTCGCGCTTGTTCTCACAGACTCACGCCTCGTAAAGCTCGATCGGAAGCCAATCCGGATCGGCGAAAAAGGTGAAGCGCTTTCCGGTCAGCGGATCGACCCTCACCGGCTCGACCGCGATGCCGTGGGCGGTCAAATGGGCAATATTTCCTTCAAGGTCATGCGTCGCGAAACAGAGATGCCGGAGCCCGCAGGCTTCAGGGTGCGAGGGCCGGGCGGGAGGATCGGGAAACGAGAACAGTTCGATCTGCGAACCACCGGGCAGCGCGAGGTCGAGCTTGTAGGACTGGCGTTCGGCGCGATGAGTTTCGGCGATGATTTTCAGGCCGAGGACCTCGGTGTAGAACTTTTTCGAGCGGGCGTAATCGGCGGTGATGATGGCGACGTGGTGGAGACCGGCGAGGTTCATGCTGAAGTCGTGAACGAAAGCGCGGAAGATGGCGAGGATGTGTCTGCGCTTGCGAAACGGTCCGGGGTTTCCGAAACCAAGCACATGGAACGCGATGCGCTGCCGCTGGACCGACGCCTCAGGCAGGAAATCCTCTTCGCCCGGGAGCGGGTGTATCGTTTTGGAAAGCCGACGCCGCTGGAGCGATTGGTGCTGCCCGGGCCGGGTCCGGAGATCTGGGTGAAGCGCGAGGACCTTTCCGCGATCAAGGCCTACAAGTGGCGCGGAGCCTGCAATCGCATGGCGGTGCTGACCCCAGAGGAAGGCGCGCGTGGTGTGGTCACGGCTTCGGCTGGAAATCACGCGCAAGGAGTCGCACTGGCGGCGAGGCAGCTCGGCATCGACGCCCGGACTACATGCCGCGCTCCACGCCACGGGTGAAGCAGGAGGCGGTGAAGCTGCATGGCGGTGATCGCGTGGAGATCCGCCTGGCGGGCGACAGCTATGACGATGCGGTGATGGCGGCGCGGCAGGATGAGCAGGAAAGCGGTGCGATTTACATCCATGCTTATGACGATCTTCAGGTGATGGCCGGACAAGGCACACTGGCCGATGAGGTCGTGCTTTCAGGGCATGGTCCCTTCGATGCTGCCTATCTCCAAATCGGCGGCGGTGGGATGGCGGCGGGCGTTTCCTGCTGGCTGAAAACGTATTGGCCGGAGATCGAACTGGTCGGAGTGGAAGGCGAAGGCCAGGCCTCGATGAAGGCCGCGCTGGCTGCTGGAAAACCGGTGACGCTCGATCAGCTCGACATCTTCTGCGACGGCACAGCGGTGCGGAAGGCCGGGCAGCTTCCATTTGAAATCTGCCGCGAGACGCTTTCACGAGTCGAGACGGTATCGAACGCGGAGGTCAGTCACGCGATCCGGGTGCTCTGGGAAGGCCTGCGGGCGGTGTCGGAACCGTCCGGCGCGATGGGCTTGGCAGCGGTGCTGAAGAACCGCGAGTCACTCATCGGGAAACGCGTGCTCGTCGTGCTTTGCGGGGCGAACATCGATTTCCTGCAACTCGGAATCATCGCTCAATCGGAAGGTGCGGCGGCGAGCGAAGGTCGGACACTGCGGATCAAAATTCCAGAGCGACCCGGCACGATGCTGGAGCTTCTCGATGGCTGTTTCGAGGGGCTGAACATCGCGGATTTCCAATACGGAAAGTATCACGAATCGGACGCCTGGCCGGTCTTCACGGTCACGACTGCTGACGAGGCGAAACTTGCCGCATTGCCGGATCGCTTGAAAGCCGGTGGCTACGAATGGGAGGATCTCGGCGGAGCGGTGGACGTGCAGTTCCGGGCGATTCCCTTGCGAGAGGATTTGTTGCACAGCCCACTTTTCCTGCGCCTGGATTTCTATGAACGCCCCGGCGCTCTGCATGACTTCCTCGACAAGATCGTCCGGGGTCGCGCGAGCTTCTGTTATTTCAACTACCGCCAATCGGGAGAACGGGTCGGCCGAGCCTTGATCGGGCTGGATTTCGATTCGGACGAGGCCCGCCAGGATTTCACCGCCACCCTCGCCCCGCGCGGTGATGGCTACCGACTCTGCCAGCCACTGGAGGCAGCGGCGCAGCGGCGGATGTTGGGGATGTGAAAAAAGTCTGACTCTTGTTGCCTAAAAGTCAGACTCTATTAGAATGCGTTCATGAAAATCACCGTTGATCTACCGGAAATGGACCTGCGCGAGATTTGCAGGATCACTGGCATTCCCAAAAAAGGCACCGCCATCCGCAAGCTGGTGACGGACGCACTGCAACTCAAGCGCCGCGCCGAAATTTCGGGGAAGTTCCTTTCAGGCGAATGGTCAGCCGAACTCGAAAACTTCGAAGACGCAAGGTCTGTTGATCGCACGAAATCCAAGACGCTCTCGGAGCTATGGCGAGATTGATCGATTCATCCCTGTGGGTGGACTTTACACGCAGGAAATCTCCTCTGGCACTGAAGGTTCTGATCCAGCCTTGGATTCTGGATACCGCCGCCGTGCTTTGCGAACCAGTCGCCTTCGAAATCCTGCGTCACGCCACCGAGTTGGAACGACCACTAATCGAGGCCCAGTTCGCCACGATGCCGCTTCTTGCCCAACCACCCAGACTGTGGCGGGATGCCACCTTGTTGGGCCAGAAGTGTCGCGACATGGGATTCAACGCCGGTTCACTGGACCTTGTCATTGCCTGTATCG
>JANOKL010000379.1:0-5467 GCA_031419215.1 Luteolibacter sp.
CGCAACTTCACACGCTTTGTCATATAATTCGGAAAGAAAAAAATATTCCGCTTTTATTATCAGAATTACGTGGAAGCCCGCTCGAACAAGCAAAGGTTTATCTTGCGAAACTTGCCGGAATCAAAATATCAGATTACAAGGAATGGAATAATCTTCGTGACCTACAAAAAATCCGCAACTGCATTGTCCATGATCACGGGTATTTGAATTCTAGCGACGACAGGAACAAGCAAATTTCTGATTTGGTGGGGAGTGACGGTGATCTATCTATTAATGATAATAAACGTATTTCACTAGGGTCGAATTATTGTGTGAGGCAAATCAAACTGATTGAATCATTTTTCCGACATCTAATGAATGACATGAACTGGAGGGTTTGATTAGGTCTAAAAGGGGGCCGCACATGACTATATTCCCCTCCAGATTTTTGCTGGGCTCGAGGATTTCAGGGTTATCTCTGCCTTATCGAATGAAACGACTATGCCAGGGAGTGAAGGCGGAGATGGCCAGACGATCGATCATGGAAAACCTTGGAGCAACGGTGGGAAACGCAGAGCCACGCCGCTTCGGAATGCGCGGTGGTGGCCATCCTTCCTGCCAGTCGCCCATCGTCACCACCGCCTTCTTCCTTCGTCATTCGGATTTCGGAATTCGTCATTTCTTCCTCACCGGCGCGTGGCGTTTCACTTCCCGCCGCACCAAGGGCTGGAATGATGGAATTTTGGAATGGATTGGGAGTCCCTGATTCTCATGCGATCAGGCTGCTGAAAACGGGCGATTCCCACACAACTCGCCGGTGCTGGGTGGCTTGAAACGTTGTGAGAAGCCGTTGCGGGCACCAAAGAGGCCGTTGCGAGAACCGAAGCGGCTGTTGCGGAGCCCGAAGCGGTCATTGCGGGAACCGAAGTGGTCGTTGCGGAGCTCGAAGCGGTCATTGCGGGAGCCGAAGTGGTCGCAGCGGAATACTGAGAGGCCGTTGCGGAACACTGAGAGGCCATTGCGGGAGCCTTAGAAGACGTTGCAGGAACGTGAGGGACCGTTGCCCAGCCTTTGGGCGGGACGGCGACAGCAAGGAGTGTCGCCACTCCGGCTCACGGGGGCAAATATTCTTGCGACCGGGCCCCGGTGCTCCACTACTGGAACATGATCCGCAGCTTCATTCGTGTGTGGCTTGCCGTTTTGGCCCTGGTGGTTTCCGCTTCCGGGATGACCTCGACCGAGGTGAGCACCGTACTTGCCCAGGCGATTTCGCGTGCCCAGCAGATCGCGCCGAGGGCGGTCATCGCGGTGGTGGACCGCGAGGGCTTTGTGCTTGGGGTGTGGAGCGTGGATGGAGCGCCCGATCCGCTGGCCGTGCAGGACGCAATCACGAAGGCCGGATCCGCAGCGTTTCTGAGCAGTGACCAGAATGCCTTCACCTCGCGCACAGCTGGGTTCATCGTGCAGCAGCATTTCCCACCTGGAATCCGCAATCGCCCAAATGGCCCGCTGGTGGGGGTGAATTTCTCAAACCTTTCGTTCACCGACGTGAACCGCTTCAAAAATCCGCACAGTGGTTACGTGGCCGACTTCACCAGCGGCACCAACGGTGCCCCCATCGCCGGGCCCGCGCCGCTGACCGGTCTCGCCGGATCTCCTGGCGGGGTGCCGCTTTATGCTGCCGGGAAATTGATCGGCGGCGTGGGTGTGGCGGGCCAGACCCGTGCGCCGGCGGTCAGCCCATTTTCCGCCCTGGCCGACATCCAGATCCAGCAACGCTACGATGTGGATGAGGATGTGGCACTGGCGGGTCAGATCGGCTTTAAGCCGGCCGCAAAGATCCTGGGTTCAGGCGTGCTGATCGACGGCATCCGCGTGCCCTACGTGGTCGGCGGCACCCGGCTAGGAAATGTGCTGGCGCTCGGCGCGGTTGGCAGCAGCGTTCCACCCTACTCGGTCATCACCTCTCCCGTTGTCGCTTATCCGACGGGCGTCTTCGGCGGACAAGTCTGCGAGGTTCGTGCGCCTATCATGGCCGATCCAATCAGCGGTCCAATCAGTGGCCAGCCACGCCTGACCTCGGCCGAGGTGACCACGATCCTTTCCCAAGCCTCAGCTCGCGCAAAGATCACCCGCGCCGGCATTCGTCTGCCACGCGGACAAGCAGCGCAGACCTTCATCACGGTGGTGAACAATCCCGCGCTGCCAAATACCGCGCCCGCCATCCTCGGGACGCTCCGCACGCCGGGCGCCACGCTTTTCAGTTGGGATGTGGCGGCCCAGAAGGCACGCACGGCGGTTTTCTTTTCCGATGACACGCTGGCGTTCTCGTCACGCACCGTCGGCTATCTCGCCCAGCAATTTTTCCCGCCGGGCATCATCGGCACCGCACCGGGTCCGTTCTACAGCCTGCAGGAACAGTATTCGCTGCTGCCGACGGGGGTGAGAAATCCACTGAACAACGTGACGCTGACCACCGCGCTGTCAGTGCCAAATCCAAACGTGCCCAACGGCATCACGATCTTCCCCGGAGGCTTTCCCCTCTATCGAAATGGTGTCCTCATCGGCGCGATCGGCGTCAGTGGTGATGGCATTGACCAAGACGACCTCATCGCCGCAGCGGGTACGGTCGGCTTTGTCGCGCCGATGGCCATCCGCGCCGACCAGCAGCAGTATCAACGCGCCCGACTTCCCTATGCGAAGTTCCCGAGGAATCCGGATCTGTGAGAAGCTGTTAGGCATGGTACGAAGTGAACACCGATTCCGTTTTTCTTTCGTCCCAGCGGGACTGTCGGACATTAGCCGGTGCGCGTAAGCCACCGGACCAGATATTAAAAAATATCAAGCCCCGGCAGGGGCGTCGGAATCCACAGGACTAAGAGCTCTTCCAGCGCCCCTGCCGGGGCGCAATAGCCAGAGCGAGCCAACCGGTGGCTGACGCACACCGTCTAAATTCCGATGTCCCTCTGGGACTGAAGAGCGAGCACCACTTCCTTTAGAAAACTAATTTTGGATAAACGGCTTAACCTACTTCTTCAAGCTAGCGGGAGCGATTGATGCTCCCGGTGCTTTCGGGGAAAGCAAAGCAGGCTGCTTGTTGTGATAGCTGTGGCACTCGGTGCAGCGGCTGTCGATTCCACCCTTGGGGCTGTGGCATTCCACGCAGGACTTGATCGATGGCAGGTTGAGGTCGCTGGTGAGTTCACTCGTCATCACGTTGTGGCAATCGAGACACGAAAGGCCTTTCTGATGGAGGTCGTGATTGAACTTTCCGAGCACCATCCAGCGATCGGGGATCGAAACTTTCTTGATGATCGGAGTCGCGTTGTCGCTCTTGGGTTCCGACACGTCATGGCAGGTCGCACAACCCGCGAAAGGTGCCTTCAGGCCTCCGGGGATCTCCCCTTTCATGTCCGCGAAAAAGACCGCGCGCTCAAGGTTCTCGCCGCTTTCGTAAAGCTTCTCGATGCTGACCTTTTTCTCCCTCACATAGGCCGTGAGTTCCTCGCGACCCGTGATGCCCTCGTGGCTGCGGGCGTATTCCTCATACTGGATGTTGAGGCTGCGGAGAAAGGCGCGGACGTAGTAGGGATCGCCGTGCGGCAGATAGATCCCGGGCTTGTCCTTGTCGGCGGGCGTGTCCGGATCGAACTGAAGGGTGTGGCATTCGACGCAGTTTTTCTCGTAGGTGATCGGCCGCTGATACTCGCCCCTCGCATCGCGCTCGTGGCAGTCACTGCAGTTCAGGACGCGTGGGATCTTGCCGGTCTTGAGGTGGACGGCGTGATTGAACTTCAGCGAATTTTGATCGCGCACGCCGTCGCGGATCTGCCGGAACTCCGGATGATCGAGATGAAACGCGGTGATCACATCGGTGTGGCCGTTCTTCGGACGTTCTCGCGGCTGGATCTTCAGCTCGGCAATCGAGGCGAAGGAGGAAAAGGCGTGTGGATCGGTCTTCAGTCCCATTTCCCGGGAGGAGGCCATGAGCTCTGCGGAGCCATGACAGGACGTGCAGGTGCCGCTGTCCACCTGAGGCATGAAGCCGCTGCCCTGATGTTCCTTATGGCATTCCTGGCAGGCGAACTCGGCCGCCATGTTCGGCTGGTGGAACTTCTTTCCTTCGTGACAGGACAGGCAGTTCGCATCCATCGCAGTGCTTTCGAGCGGTCCACGCTTGATCAGTTCGTTCGGGGCCAACTTGTGCTTGAAGGCCTCGATGCTCTTGGCATTCCACGAAACCACCCCGAGCTTCGCGCCCTCGTGACAGGCGGCGCAACTGCTGGCATCGCTGCCGGAAATCTTCGTGTGTAGATCCACGAAGGCCGCACTCGCGTGGACGCTAGAGATCGGCCCGGGATTGATGAACTCATCGCGCATGTTTCGGCTGATGCCGATGAACACGACCAACAGGCTGGCGATGATGGTAAGCGCGACCACACGCTTGCGGATCGACCGCAGGGTTCTGCGCGGCTGGCACTTCGGGATCGCCTTGCAGCAGGTTCCATCGGGAAAAGGACCGTTCTCGCACTTGCCGCCACCGGACCGAGGTCGCGTGCAGGTCCAGTGTCCTTTCGCCTCGCCCGGTTTCACCTCCAGTCGTGGCGAGCACTCGAAGGTGGCCCGACATTTCCCCTTCGGCGATGGCCCGATCCGGCACGGGCAGCCCTCGCAGAGATGCCCGCATTCCCAATCCAGATTGGGGCGGACGTACTCCTTCGAGGGAAAGACCGGTGACTGTTGGCTGGCCTTCATGAGACGGATCCTGAAAACGCGTGAACGAGGATGAGGTGAAGCACGCTGAAGATCAGCAGCGAGTAGCTGAGCGGAATGTGCGCGAACAACCACAGCCGCAGGGCCGACTGCAGCGAATGCTGGTAATCGAGCATGTGCTTCTGCGCGACGAGTTCCCTCAGCTTGTCCAGCATCTCACGCTCACCGGACCTCGCATAGCGCTGCACCTCGTCGAACTGCGAAACGTGCGCCGCCTGTGGTGCGCGTGACTGCCGCAGGTGAGACCAGCGGTTGCACGGGCGCGTGAAAAACATCCCGAGGCGTTTCACATAAAATTCCGCGATGACCGGCGATGTCTGTCCGTCGACGCCGGCCAGCACCAGCGCTTCGGCCTGCTCACGCAGATTGGTCCGGACGAAAGGGATGCGCTCGAACGGCGTCTCGTATCCGGCAACGGTGAGCATCCTTGGAAACGCGCGGCTGATCCAGAGACCGAGGACTCCGGTCACGAACACCACGACGTAGCACCACGCGAGCACTTGATGGAAAATCCCGGCCGGCCAGGACCAGCCGATGTGCACCGCAAACAACGCGCCCGAAAAGATCCCGACGTAGAGATGCAGTTGCAACCAGAAGCTGGTGCTGCCGAGGCGCAGGAAGGGAACCTTTTTACGGAGGTTGAAAAATGTTAGAAACAGCATCGCCGCGAACAACACCCAGTAGGCCCGTCGATAGAACTGGTGCGTCGTCGCCA
>JANOKL010000380.1:0-1006 GCA_031419215.1 Luteolibacter sp.
AAAAGGAACGCCGCCTCCCAGCCGAGCTTCCCGCCCGCGCCGACCCAGCCGATCATCGGTGGAATCGCTCCGGGAATGGCCCCGACGAGAGTGTTCGTCGTGCTGAAGCGCTTCAGCGGCGTGTAAATGAAGACGTAGATAGCAACGGTCGCCGCCGTCAGGTAGGCGGCGGTTTCATTCACCCGCACGGCGAGATGGATGATGCCGAGGGCGGAAAGCACCCAACCGACTCCGAAGGCGAACAGCGGATCCATTCGGCGCGAGGGCAGCGGACGGTTCTTCGTGCGGCTCATCCGGGCATCGAGATCGATTTCGATGAGCTGGTTGAACGCCGCTGATCCAAAGGCTGCCGCCATGGTGCCGATCAGCGTGTCGATCAGCCGGACCCAGTCAAAGGCATGTCCGCGTGAGGCCAGCAGGAAGCCGAAAAACGCGGTGATCAGGACAAAAAAATTCAGCCGCACCTTCATCAGCACGGCAAGGTCCTGCCGTAGCCCGGGGATCGGGACGAGGGGTTCGGCGGCGGGTTCTGGTGAGACTTCGGACAAGATCGTTTCGGATTGAGAGAACTGAAAACTTGAAACTGAATACTGAAAACTTCTTCAGGCGAGTCCCACCGCCTTGCGAACACGGCTGATGACCTTGGCGGCCTCTTCTCTCGCCCGTTCGGCCCCGTGTTTCAGGACTGAATCGACGTAGCCGGGATCTGCAAGGATTTCCTCGCGTCGGGCGCGCATCGGGGCGAAGTAGTTCCAGTAGGCCTCGGCTAGATCCTTCTTGAAATGGCCGTAACCGAAGCCGCCGCTGAGGTGCTGGTCGACCAGGGTCTGATACGCCTCCGGGCTGGCAAAGAGCTTGTAGAGCCCGAGGATGGTGGAGTTTTCGATCGGCTTCGGATCCTCCAGCGGCGTGGAGTCGGTGATGATCTCCTTCATGATGAGCTTCTTGAGCGCCTTTTCCTCGCCGAAGATTGGCAGGGTGTTGTGGTAGCTCTTGCTCATCTTCT
>JANOKL010000381.1:0-1917 GCA_031419215.1 Luteolibacter sp.
TGGGAGACTTCCATGCGGAAGAAGGTGGCCTTTTCAGGTCCGCTGCCGAAGTCGAAGAGGCCGGGGAATGGCACCTTGACGGCCTCGATGGTGCCATCGGTGGCGATGACGGTCGGGGCGGTGGCGAAGTCGCCCCAGACACTGAGGCCCGGGCTGAACTGCTGGGTGTAGGTCAGGCCGGAAGTGGCGTAATCGACCCGGCGGCCATACACGGCGAAATACATCCCGCTTTCCTCGATGACCACCGGGGTGCCACGGGCGGTGACCACGACTCCGGACCAGGTGATCGAGCCGCCGGAGGAGACGGTCGGGTCGGTGCCGAAGGCGTATTCCTGGAGGTTCGTGAGGCCGTCGCTATCGAAGTTGAGCGCGGGGTTGCTGACATCCGCACCAGGCAAGAAGCCGGCAGCCCAGGTCGCGTAGGGGGTGCGGACGGTGATGGTGGTGTCGTCGAGAAGCGCTGGATCGTTATCCAACGGATTTCCCGCGACATCGGTCAACACGGCAGTGGTTGGGATCTGGAGTCTCAACGTTCCGGAAGTCGTCGGGGTAGCCTGCACGGTGAAGACGCCGGGCGTGGTCTCGGTGATCGTGCCGATGCTGGCGGTGGCGGTTCCGGCATTGCTGAAGTCCGCCGCGCTGAAGGTGCCGGAGTCCATGTCCTCGTTGAAGGTCACGGTGTAGGTGACCGTCGCGTTGATGTTGATCGGGCCGCCGGTGACGTTGTCGGTGATGCTGGTGAGGGTTGGGGGGACGGCGTCGCCCGCGCCAACGAGGTAGCCATCCACGTCCAGCGTGTAGGTGCCTGCACCGCTGCCGTTGACACTGATGACGGCGAGCTGGCCGGAGGTCAGTCCACCGCTGGTGGTGCCGAAGCGGATGGAGGCCCCGGAAACGAAGGTGCCGGTGATGTTGAGCGTGCCACCGGTCCAATCGACGGCGGAGCTGTTCGAGAAGGCCAGCGCACCGCCAGTGCCGAGATTGATCACCGCGGCGGCGGTCGCATCCAAGGTTCCGAGAGTATCGGTGAAGGTCGATGCATCAAGGGTGGCGGCTCCGATGGAGACTGCCGATGCGTTCGGCAGCACATTGCTCGCGCCCAAGGCCAGGGTTCCCCCACTGAGGGTGGTAGTGCCATTGTAAGTATTCGTTCCGGAGAGGGTCAGTGTGCCGCTGCCAATCTTGGCGATGGCCAGAGACCGGTTCGCGGCGGAATCCGTGATGGTTCCGTTGAACGAGCTGGTGGTGTCATTGGCACCGATGGTGAGGACCGAAGCACTGGTGGCGGCAGCGGTGTTGGTGATTCGCGTGGCAAAGGTTCCAGCGTTGACGGTCAGACCGTTGATGGTTTCGTTGAAACCGTTGAGGTCGAAGATCGTGGTGGCATTGTTATTGGTCCCATTGATGGCGAAGGCAACGTTCCCGGCGCTGGCACCGTCTGGAATAACGTTCGAGGCTCCGAGCCTCAAAACGGTCGAGACATTGGCCAAATTGGCGGCGTTGTAGCTGCTGTTGATAATCGTTGTGGCACCGGTGTAGTTGTTGCCGGTGTTGGAAAGGACAAACGTCTCGGCGTTTCCGGCGGCGCTGTTCATTCCGTAAAAGTCGATGCCAAAGCCACCGGTGATTTGGCCGCTGATGGTATTGATCGAAGGGCCAAACGCACCGATGCGGGAGTTCCCGGAAAGCGTGATCTGTCCAGAAAGTGTGCCACCTGCTATCCGGATGGCACCATCTACGTTGTTCTGGCTGTCGCCAGATTCAAGGTATCCTGTGCTGCTGATATTAAAGGGATTGGCATAAGTCACAGCACCACTGGCAAAGAGCTGAATTGTTTTACCCACACAAACCGTATCAGCACCACCTGCCGAAACAGTAAATGGTTTCTTCACTCTTACAAGCATACTGTCTTTATTG
>JANOKL010000382.1:0-7373 GCA_031419215.1 Luteolibacter sp.
GTCTCAGCGACAAGGCGATCCTGGTCCGCATGCTGGACCTCCAATGGCGGGGCGGCAGTTGGCGTTCCGTCATTCTCTCCACGGACCATGGAAGTGCAGACGAGGAACCCTGAGGCAAGGTTCCAGGCCGCTCGTCGGCAGCGGTGCAGGGAGTGAGGCGGAATGTTCATCGTCAAGGCGACCTTGGCCCACAAGCACGGGGTGTTGTCTGACACTTTACCATGCCTTTGACCCTGTCCTTTCCAACCTCGTGGCGGATGTTGAGAAAGCCGCGCCTGGCGACTGCGGCCTCAAGGGGCATCGGCTCTCTTCTTCAGCCAGCCGAGCCCGCTGAGAAACTTGTCCGTCTCGGCGAGGGTCAAATCATAATACTTGCCATCGTCGAAGAAGCTGTGGCCTGCGCCTTCGTAACCCACCAGCTCGCAACGATTCCCGGACCTTTTCATGGCTGCGGTAAACTCCTCGACCGTAGCAAAAGGCACGGTCTTGTCGTCCTTGCCATGGAAGATAATGGTGGGTGGCTGGCCGGGCTTCACATAGCGTTTCAAATCGTATTTCCCTTCAGGATCGCGGGGATCGGGGCTTCCATCCTTTTTCGTCTTCCCTCCCAGTCCGGGATTGAACAGCACCATTGCGTTAGGTTTCGCGCTCACACCTACCGGGTCGGTCTTGGCGTTGATGAAATCAATCATCTCAGTGGCAATCGAGAGATAGCCGCCCGCAGAGCCTCCGCTCGCAGCGATGCGATCAGGATCCACGCCGAGTTTGCCAGCGTTGGCCCGCACCCAGCGCATCGCGGAGATCGCATCCTCCACGCAGTCCGTGACCTCGACCCCCTTTTGACTGATCAGCCGGTAGCGGACACGGATGGCTACCATGCCGCGCTCAGCGAGATACTCGGCCTGCCGCCAGAACGCCTTTTCCGAACCGGACTTGAAGCCGCCGCCATGGAAGAAAACGATGGCGGGGACTTTCGCGTCTGGCTTGTGTCCCTTCGGCGTATCCACAAGGAGCAAAAGCTCGTGCTTGCCCACGGTCTTGTAGATGTAGCTGCTGCGGATGCCGTCACCACCCTCACCTTTTTTATCGGACGCCGTCGCTTTCTCCTTAAATGCCTTCGCCTCCTCCAAAGTAAGCACCCCGTCGGCGTCGGCGTCGGCTTCTGGAAAACGCTCGAAAGCCTCCTTCAGTCGCGGGGTATCCTTCGAGGTTTGAGCCTGCGCGAACAGAGTGACGGCAATACTGAGAACGGCGTGGATCAGGGATTTCATGAAGTGAACCGGGTTGGCAGGGCTGTCCGGGAACGCGGACGTGTGAAAAATACAACCCCACCAAGAAAGCTTGGTTGCAGAGCTGTGTTCCATCGTGATGGTGGTCAGCGGATTTCCTTCCGGCAATAGACGTAATAGCCGCCCGCAATTGCCTCGCCAGAGGGATCAAGGAATTCGGCTTTCACCGGGTATGAACGGTCGGCAGCCAGCTCCAGTTCAAACGAAACCGCCTTGCCAGTTGCAGTCACGGGAAGGGCCGCGGTTTTCCCTCCCACTGTGAGACGGACGGATGCGATCGGCAGCTTCTTGAATCTCGTCTGCGTGTTGCCGTACAGCAGGTCGGGCTTCGGGCCAGTGGCGTCCCACGCGTCCACCTTCTTGGAAAAACCGGGTGTCCCGGCGAGTTCAGCATCCGCCTCGCGCGGCCAGCGTCGCACCTCAAAGCGATACATCCCGGCATGCGCGGCACGAATTTGCCAATCACCCACCAGCTTGCTTCCGCCGGCCACCGTGGCGTGATTCCAGGGTGGATTCGGAAGATACCAATCCGAGGAGGAAAGGAAGGTTTCCGGATCGCGGTCATCACCGACAATGAATTCCACGCGGTCACGATCTCCCGGAGTCACGCGCGACCAGTAGGATTCGAAATCCTTGCGCATTTTTTCGACGACCTCTGCATGGTCGGCGATCACGTTCTTCTGCTGCCCGGGATCCTGCTTGATGTCGTAAAGCTGGGTGTTCCCAACCAGTCGCCAGCGCGAGGTCATGGCCACCGCGCCTTGCCACTTTTCGGGTTTGAACGTCCGCTGGACCTCGACGAACAGCGTGCGCTCTGGAGTCTCCGCCTTCGCATCGAGCAACTGCGCACGCAAACTCCTGCCGTCGAAATCCACCTCCCTTGGAAGCTTAAGCCCGCAGAGGTCAACGAGTGTCGGCAGGAGGTCGATATGTGCGTTGAGCGAGGTGATGTCCTCTCCTTTTCGAAGCCCGCCTCCTGGCCAGTGAATGAAGCACGGCACCCGGTGTCCCCCATCAAAACTGGTCCCCTTCTTGCCGCGCTTGCCTGCATTGAAAACATCCACTCCCACCGTCCCACCATTGTCTGTTAGAAAAATCACGATGGTGTCACGGTTCAGGCCCTCCTCGGTGAGCGTGGCACGCAGCCTGCCGATCTGGGCATCGATCTTCTCAATCGCCGCGAAGAAATACGCGGTTCCGTCATCGACCTTCTTCTTGTACCCATCCGCCGCTGAAGCGTCCGGAAGGGTGATCGGGGCATGGGGTGAATAGGTGGCCAGGTAAATGAAGAATGGCTTCTCCGCCTTCTTGCTGCCACGGATGAACTCGAGCGCGGAGTTGAAGAACACGTCTTCCGCCCAGCCCTTGATTGACTTGTCGCGTTCTCCGTTGTGGATGAAGAAATCGTTCACACGGTCATTCAGGAAATGATCGTCCGTAGTGCCGGTGCCGCCGTCCCCTTGGCCGAGCCATTCGTCGAAGCCGCGATCGATCGGTCGGTAAGGAAAGTTCGATCCCAGATGCCACTTGCCGAACATTCCCGTGCGGTAGCCATTTGCACGGAACGCGTCGGCCATGGTCAGCTCGCTTGCACGGAGATGGTTGCCGCCGGCGATGGTGTGCCACACCTTGACGTGATGGGAATATTTCCCGGTCATCAAGGCACTGCGCGTGGGCGAGCAAGTGGGATCGACATGGAAATCCGTTAGACGCGCGGACTCGGAATGGAGCCTGTCGAGATGGGGCGTATGGATCACCGGATTGCCATGGGCCGCGACATCGCCATAGCCCATGTCATCGACGATAACGACGACCACGTTCGGCTTCAGCGCAGCGGTGGCAAGTGGAGGTGTGAAGAGAAGAAGGCAGATTGCCAGGATGCTCCCGATGGCGGGGCGTCTGATTGTTCGCATTTGAGAGAGATGGTTTCCGCTATCCAGCCATGATCGAGATGCCGATCACGGATTGAGCACTAGCCTGCAGGCCGGCGGTTCTGGCTGATTTCCAAGGTGCGCTTCTTCGCCTCTGCAGTGAGTCTGACAACGACATCCGGGTTAGCGGCGGCGACGTCGGTCGTTTCTCCGGGATCCTTTGCCAGGTCATAGAGGACCGGAACGAACGGCCCGGAATTCTCCTTCCCGTTTTGCTTCGGCTTTCTCTGCGGTGGCAGAAGGTGGAGTTTCCAGTCTCCCTGACGGATCGCGGCCAACTCATTGCTGTCCCTGGGGAAATGCAAATGCGTGTCGCGCACCGGTGGCGCGTCGGCCCGGAACATCAGCGAGGTGATGTCACGTCCGTCAATCACGCGGTCCTTCGGAACTTCCGCCCCGCTGAGTGCGGCAAAGGTCGGGAGCATGTCGATGTTCCCGGCGATCTGGGGGCAGGTCTTTCCCCCCGGAATGCGTCCGGGCCAGCGCATGATGCAGGGTTCCCGCACGCCGCCCTCAAACGTAGTGGTTTTCTTGCCACGCCACGGCAGGGAGGTTCCCAGGTCCGCCCCATTGTCGGAGGTGAAAATCACAAGCGTCTTCTCGTCGAGCTTCAGGTCCTTGAGGGTCTGAAGGATCTGCCCGACTGACCAGTCGATCTCCTGCACCGCATCACCAAGCAAACCCTGCCCGCTCTTGCCGAGGAAGCCTTCGGAGACGGCAAGCGGCTCATGGACCATCGTGTGCGGCAAGTAGAGAAAGAACGGCCGCGACTTGTTCTCGCGGATGAACTTCACGGCCTCCTCGGTGTATCGCTTCGTCAGCGTCGATTGATCGGCGGGATACTCGACGATCTCAGTCCCACGCATCAGCGGCACGGTGTCATCCTTGGGTTGCTGGGCGGATTCCTCATTCATGCCCTCACGGAACACACAGTCCTTGGCGAAGCGCGAGTTCTTGGGATCGAGCGACATGTCGTTGCTGTAGGGAATGCCGAAAAACGAATCGAAGCCCTGCTTGGTCGGTAGAAACGGCTCGTGGTGACCGAGGTGCCACTTGCCGATCGCCGTGGTCGCGTAGCCTTGGGACTTCATGATTTCGGCTAAGGTGATTTCATCCGGGTTCAGCCCGATCTTCGATGAGGGAAACAGGACGCCGGGAACCGAGATGCGCGTGTTGTAGCATCCGGTCATCAGGCTGGCGCGCGACATCGAACACACAGGCGTGGCGTAGAAGCTGGTGAACTTCATCCCCTCGGCTGCCATCTTGTCGAGCTGCGGGGTCTTGTGGGTCGTCGAGCCAAACGGCGCGATGTCTCCATAGCCGAGGTCATCCACGAAAATAAGGACGATGTTCGGCTTGTTGGCGTCGGAAGCAGGCAGGGCGCTGCCGCAAAGCGCGAGAAAGGAAGCCAGGAGGCAGGTGGTCTTTTTCATTGGAAACGTGAATGGTGGATCATCAGAAGGCGTTTGGTTAGACAGAGTGTCACTGGATCAGAACACGTGCGCTTTTTTCCGGGGAGATCAAATGACCGAGGGTTTTGCCGTCCTCATCGAGGATCATCCAGGTGCGACCCGCGAAGGTGTGGACCATCCAGCGGCTGGCACCGGGCACCGCGATGGGTTCGTGGCGTTTTCCGTTATCGTCCAGCCAGACCAGACGCACCCCCTTCTGGCGTTTGTTCAGGAAAAGCAGGCTCACCGGCGCATCGGAAGCCTTCGAGGGTGGGGCCGCTCCCGCCGTGATTGGCGCCAGTTCCAGATCGGCCTTGAAATCATTGATGCCGGGTTGGGTTTCGTGAATCGGGGCAATCTGCTTGGGGGCGAGGGCACGCATTTCCACAAGTTTGACCAGGTGCTCGGGCTTTGACGCGAGATTCGTCCACTCGTGGGGATCAGTCTCGATGTCGTAGAGCTCCTCGCCGCCGTCGCGGTAATGAATGTAGCGCCAACGCTCGGTGCTGATGGCGAAGTTTCCCGGGTGTTCGAGGTGGGTGATGGCCGCGTGTGGCCACGGCGAAGCAGGATCACGGAGGAGTGGCACCAAGCTGCGGCTTTCAATACCTGCCTTGGGCGGCAGGCCACACAGATCTGTTAGAGTACCGAAGAGGTCTGTGAGGCTCACGGGGCGGTCGCATACGCCTCCCTGAATGGTGCCGCCAGTTAGGCCGGACGCGCCTTTCGGAACACGGATGATGAGGGGTACTCGGCTTGAAGCACGCCAAGGGGTGAACTTCTGCCAGTGCTCCTTTTCGCCAAGATGCCAGCCGTGGTCGCTCCACAGCACGACGATGGTGTTGTCGCGATTCGGGCTGCGTTCGAGCGCATCAAGCACGCGGCCCAACATGGCGTCGCCGAAATGAATGGAGGCGAGGTAGGCCTGAATGCCCTTCTCCCACTGCTTGTTTTCCAGGATGTGCGGGAAGTATCGATTGCGGGCGATGCGCTGGCCCTCGGCAGGAACGTCATCGAGGTCGCCCTCTTTCACGCCGGGGCCGCGCTGGATGGTTTCGAGCGGAAAGGGCTCGAAGTATTTCTTCGGCACGAACCAGGGCTCGTGCGGCCGATAGATGCCGCAAGCGAGAAAGAAGGGCTTGTCATGCGGGCGCTGGAGCTGCTCCCCGATCCACTTCGTCACCAGCCAATCACCGCCGAACTCCTCGTCCGTGACATCCAGTGCGGCCCAGTCGGTTTCTCCGTATTGCCAGGTGCCCCCGCGCGGAAGGCTGACCGGGCGGCTTTTCGGATAGAACGTCGGCGGAAAGGGATCATCCTTTGCCTTCTCCGGGAAATAATCGTCCCAGCTCGGCGGATCGATGACGTAGTGCAGCATCTTGCCGGAGCCAGCAGACCAGTAGCCTTGATTGGAGAAGTAGCGCGGAAGCAGTTCCGCCTTGGGTAGAACCTCGCGCAGTTTCTGGAGGTTCTGGTAAAGGCCCGAGCGGTGTGGCGGCAGGCCGGTGAAAATGGCGGAGCGCGAAGGATTGCACGAAGGCGCGGCGCAGTGGGCATTGCGGAACAGCACGCCGCTTTTCGCGAGAAGGTCGAGATTGGGCGTCTTCGTCTGTGGGTGACCGCCCATACAGCCGACCCAGTCATTCAGGTCGTCCATGCTGATGAAGAGCACGTTGGGCCTGGACGCAGAGGCTTTCGGATCTTCTGCCTGCGCCAACATGGGCAGGGCTGGCAACATGATCTGGAGGAGGGCAGTGAGCCGGGTCATGATTTCTGAGTGCTATCCGTTCGGGGTGATGGGAGCCTCAGTCGGACAAGGCGTCGCTAGTCTCCGCTTCCTTGCCTTTGGCGTCCTTCTTCTGCTTTTTTCCGCCAGCGGAGCCGCCTTCCACGGAAAAGGGCACGTCATTCTTTTGAGGAGCTCCGGCATTGCTGCGACCGTTGGCGATGGACTTTTTCATCAGCGCGGTGAGGCGCTCGACGACTTCGACGTTCGCATCCAGCACGTTCTTCGTTTCGCTGAGATCGGTTTGGAGGTTGTAGAGTTCGCGTTTGCCATCCTTGAAAAAGATGAGCTTCCAGGATCCCTGGCGGATGGCGATGTCACCCTTCATCGACTGATGGAGTGTGGACTCGCGGACGGGCCCCTTGGCCGAGCCAAGCAGGTCAGGCACGATGCTCACGCTGTCCTCACCGGCATCGTCAGGGAGTTTCGCCCCGACGATTTCCGCGCAGGTGGCCATCAGGTCGTTCAGGCAGATGGTGTCGTCACAGGCGCTGGCGGGTTTGATTTTCCCTGGCCAGCGGGCGAGAAATGGCACGCGGTGGCCGCCCTCGTAAATGCTGGTCTTAGAAGCGCGCAGCGGGGCATACACGCGGTTGGCCGCGCCGTTGTCGCTGCTGACCATGATGAGCGTGTTGTCGGCGAGTTTTTGGCGATCAAGTGCGTCGAGCACCCGACCGAGCACATCGTCGCCCTGATAGATCCAATCGCCGTATTGCCCCGACTTGGCATCGCCGCCTTTTCCAACGAACTCCGGTGCGGGTGCGATGGGCGTGTGCGGCGGGCAGAGCGGCAGATAGAGGAAGAACGGCTTCTCCTTCCGTGCAGGGGCGTCGAGATACTCCACGATTCTTTTCGCCAACCTCGGCTGCGTTTCCACCTCCTCGACCATCGCCTCGACCTTGTCCTGCTCGATGAC
>JANOKL010000383.1:0-5259 GCA_031419215.1 Luteolibacter sp.
GGAATCGATGCTCGAAAGGTTTCTGTTGAGACGTGCCTTTCTACTCAGCATTTTTTGGAAAGCTTGGGGAGCGATGCGTTGGATGCGACGGTGCTCTGGAAAGATGCCGCTGCCGACAAGGACCTCCCTGCGATCGCCAAGCTGCAGTCGAAGCTGACCGAAGCCGCGGAGAAACTCACCCAGCCCAGCCCCGAGGGCCCTGCCGTTCACGCGATGCTGACCTCGGCTCACCAACAGCTGCTGCCAATCGCGGACTTGCTCAACGGCTCCAGGAAGGCGGAGGCCGTGACTGCCCAGCAAGCCGCCGACCAGACCCTCCGCCACTTCGTCATCGAACAAGCCCTCATCCTGAACACCGCCAAACCACCGGCTTCATCCAGCGATGATCCCGTGGAATCGGAATCCGAAACCAATGACCTCTACGAATCCACCACCGTCGGCTTCGTCTCGGATTTCGTGAGCGGCGAGGCCCCGAAGGACAAGAAATCCGAATGGGAAATCCTCGGCACGCGCAACCGGGCCGCCCTCAACCAGAACTTCGCCCGCGAGCTTCCGCTCGAATTCCGGGCCACCTTGAAAAACTACTACGAAAGGGTCGCCAAATGAGAACTCCCGCCCCCATGCGCCAACTCCCCCGCATCCTCGCGGCCAGCCTGCTCTGGACGGGCATGATCCCCCAGACGCTGACCGCCCAGGACAAGCCCCCCGCCGCAGGCCCGGCCGAGGAGGCTGCCTCCAAAGACTCACCCGAGCTGACCGAAGCCGCGGACCGCGCCATCGAGCGCGGCTTGCAATATCTGCTCACCACCCAGAAGCCCGACGGCTCATGGAGCTCCGCCGCTGGCAATTATGAGATCGCCGGCACCTCGCTCGGCCTGATGGCGTTCATGGTGAAAGGTCACTTCCCAGGCTTCGGCCGCCACGGCGCGGCGCTCGACCGCGCCAAGGATTTCCTGCTCAAGAAATCCGGGGAATCCGCCACCGGATACATGGGCGGCATGTATGAACACGGGCTCTTCACTCTCGCCATGTCGGAGATGTGGGGAATGACCAACAACACCGAGGACAACAAGAAAATCCAGTATGCCCTCGAGCGCGCCGTGCAGGTGATCCTGCGCGCCCAGAGCCCGCTCGGAGGTTGGCGCTATCACGCGCGTCCGGATGCAGGCCAGGACACCTCGGTCACTGCCATGGTTTTCGTCTCCCTCGCCTCCGCCCGCCAGGCCGGAATCCTCGTGCCCACGGAAACGATCGACCGCGTCGTCGGCTACCTGCGCGACCAGGTCTGGAACGAGAAATCCGGCGGCTTCGGCTACCAGGGAAACAGCGGCAACACCCTCGCCTGCACCGGCGGCGGTGCCTATGCCGCCCAGCTTTGCGGCATGCGCGATACCGAGTGGGTCCAGTCCTCCATCCGCTACCTCGAGAACAGCCCCAAGATCTTCAGCCGCGCGGAAATCGGCGAGTTCCACTACGCCCATTACTACGCCATGCAGGCCATGGTCCAGGCCGGTGACGAACATTACGCCAAGTGGTATCCCCAGATCCGCGACGCATTGATTTCCCTCCAGAACCCCGATGGATCGTGGAACGAAGGCAGCGCCGAAAAACCCGAGGCCTACCCCCACAAGACCCCGATGTCGATCATCATCCTCGGCACGCCCCATCGCTACATCCCGGTTTATCAGCAGTAACATGAAGGCGGATCAACTCAGCGTGAGGATGGCGTGGGCAACAATTGCGACCCTTCTGGGCGTCGGCACCCTTGTTGCGCAATCCCCGCAAAAGTCCGGGGCTGCCGGAAAGCACCTCTTCATTCTCGCCGGACAGTCGAACATGACCGATGGGCTCAAGGCCGGCTTCAGCAAAATCGTCGATCAGGCCTTCACCAGGGAAAACGTCACCATCGCCCATCAATGCAAGCCTGGCCGTGGCATCCGCTTCTGGGACAAGGACTTCAAGTATCCGGCGGGTTTTCAATTCCCCGATCATTCGAAACCCAGCAACGACGACAAGCAACACGGCGAACTCTATCCCCCCTTGCTCGAAACGATCCTCACGGCGACCAAAGGCAAATCGTATGACTCGGTCACATTGGTCTGGATGCAGGGAGAGTCGGACGGACTCCGCGGTCTGGGCGATGCCTATGAACCAAGTTTCCTCAGGGTGCTGGAGCGACTGAAGTCCGACCTGAACCGCAAGGACCTCCATTTCGTGATCGGCCGAATCAGCGACGCCAACATGGACAAGCCAGGATGGATCAAGGTCCGCGAAGTGCAGAAGAAACTCGCTGAAGACCACGAGCACTGCGGCTGGATCGATACGGACGATCTCAATGGCGGCGAAGCCGGCAAACCCGGCGGAGACCTGCACTATCCAAAAGATCAAATCGGAATCGTCGGCGAACGACTCGCAACCAAGGCGGTCGAGCTGATTCAAAAAAATCCATAAAGGCATCGAACCAAGATTAAGTAGTAAGACGCATGAAAACCTCACCTACCCCAAAAGACATTTTCGCCTTTGCATTGGCGGCCATGATCCTCGCCTTCGCGCCTCATTCGGTGGCAGCAGTTGATCCGGACGAGGCCTACGTCAAGGAATCCGCCGAGGGCCCAAAGACTTCGAAGCTGCAGCAGATCCCGCTCAACCCGCGGGGCACGGAATTGCTGGCAAACTACACCAAGGAACTCGAGTCCCTGCGGGCCGAGGTCGTCGCCGCATTGCCGAAAGTGGACGAAGCCAAGAAGGCTCGCTTTCTCGAACTCCGCAGCAAGTGGAACGGACTCGCCAACCCGAAAGATGACACCCCACCCGCTGAAAGGAAGGCCTTGGAAGAATCGCGGGAACAAACGCAGACCGAGTCGATGGATGCGGCCACGGCCCTGCTCGGCGATCTCCAGCCCGCGCTTTCGGCAACCACTCTGGATCCCAAGTTGATGCGGATCGCGATCCTCACCGATGCCACCCCGCGCGGGCTCGCCGAGTTCGCCCAGGGTGGGGCGGAAAAGGAGAAGTTGTTGGAAAAGCTTTTCGCGGATGAACCGCTCATGCGCCAAGTCCTCGAGGCGGGCGGTGCCAATGGTGGTGAATATGGAGAGATGATGGAGGTTTACACCGCGATTCTGGCGAAGAGTGAACGTGCCCGCGAGAAGGGTGGCATTCTCCAGCGGCTTGCCCTCGGCACTGCCATCCAGATGCCTTGGCTCAAAGGTGAACCTGAAGCGGCAGGCGTGCACGGCATCGTTCAACGGGCACCCAACAACATCGATCAGGTCGGCCGCTATCTCCATTACGAGAAAGCCTTTCAGGACGGCGAGTTGGATGCCGCGTTTCCGGATTTCACCACCTGGGAGTGCCGCTTCATCACGGACTCCGAATACAGCAACGAGGACCTCACCTGGATGCGCCAGATGATGCGCACCTATCGCCCCGATCAGATCACCACCGAAGACAAGAAATGGCGCTACGTCCGCATCATCAAGGATGACGTCCCGTATTGCAGCACCACCCACGACCCCACCATCGGATCTCCGGCCCAGGAGCAGATCGCCCTTGGCGGTGTCTGCGGGCGACGCGCCTTTCTCGGTCGCCTCGCGACGCGTGCCTTCGGAATTCCGACCCGCGCCTCCACCCAGACCGGACATGCCGCGATGAGCCGCTGGACGCCTGACGGCTGGGTGATCGTTCTGGGCGCCTGGTGGGGATCCGCCTGGTGCGGCCCGCAAAGCGGACTCGATTTCCTCCTCGATTCGCAAGCCCGCGAATTCGACGACGACTATCAACTCGTCCGCCGCGCCCAGTGGATCGGCGATGCCTGCAGTGAAGAGGACGTGAGCATCTCACCAGGCAAATACGGCCAGGGCGGTGGCTTCTTGAATGGCCTCGCGTTTGTGAAAAAGCAGCTCATCGTCAAAAAGGCCGAGATCGCAGCGCTTGAATTGGTCGGCGGCATGAAACTCGGCGAGTCCGATGAATTGATCGGTGACGAGGAAGGCAAGGAGATCGAGATCCCCGAGGCCGACAAGGCAATCACCGTGGCCAAGGACGGCACCATCACGGTTCCCGCCGTGGCCTGCTATTCGCCGCGAAAGAGTTCGGATCGCGTGCTTTTCCTCAAGAGCTGGGACAAGGGCTATCAGCTTCATTACAGCCGGCTCGGACAGCGGCCTGAGCTTTTCAAATACCGCATCGAAGTCCCGGCGGAGGGTGAGTATGAGCTCACCGCCGAGGTCGCCACGGTCTCCCTCAACAACGAGGTATTGATCCGTCTCAACCGCGACGATCCGGCACCCTTCGCCATTCCCTACACCAAGGGATTCTGGGCGGCCTCCAAGCCGATCCGCGTGAAGCTCACCCAGGGTGCCAACACGATCAGTGTCACGGCACGCACTCCCAACCGCGGGGTGAGTGTCAGGAATTGGCAACTCAAGCCGGTGAAGTGACTTTCATGTTCCATCAAGTTTCCAACGGATCCCAATGCTCATGAAGAACCGCTTCATCGCTTCACCCACCCTTTCGCTGGCAGCCCTCTGCCTTGCGGCCTTCGGACTTTTCGCCACGCAGGCGAGCGCGCAGGAAGCGGCGGCCGCGATCACGAAGGACACCATCGTCGAACTCGACAAAGCCCTGGTGACTGCCAAGGAAGGAACCTCGGAAGCCCGCCAGCGACTCGCCATGCGCCGCGTGATCCGCGATGCGGAAACCCTGGTCAAGTCCCATGCCGACTCTCCTGGCCGCTTCCTTGCCCTGGAGTTTCTCTTCCGCGCCTACCAGCAACTCATCCCCCTTGACGATGCCGCGGAACACCGGAAGGCCCTCATCGACACCTGCCGGGAGTTGGTCAAGGCCCCCGACGAGTTCGCCGACTTGCGGCTTGAGGCCGATCTCCTCCTCTCACAGGCAGACCTTGCGAAAAGCGGTGCGAATGCCGAGGCCCGTGCCGGGGCGCTTCGACCCTTCGTCGAACGCTACATTGAAACACCGATGGGAGCGAAGGTGCTGCGTCTGGCCATGGTCATGGCTCTCGAACTCGGCGACAACAAGCTCGTCACCGACCTCCAGGAGATGATCGAGAAGCGCTTTGCCGGCGATCTCGCGATGATCTCCTTCCAGCGTGACAAGCTCGGTGGCCAGGTCTTCGGGGCACCCTTCACCGGCAGCTTTGAGAACTCCCAAGGCAAGATCCTCCGCTACCCCATGGATGCACTCGGGCGCTCGACCTTGTTCCTTTTCTGGTCGAAGCAGGATGCGGGAGAGAAA
>JANOKL010000384.1:0-1352 GCA_031419215.1 Luteolibacter sp.
AGATCGCCCAGCAGAAGGTGCCGCTGAGGGCAATGATGAAGGCAATTGCACAGCGTTCGATGGAGGTGCGTGTCATGGCGGCGGCGTTGTAAGCCCGCAATCGCCGTCCGCCAAGGGGAAATCGAGGAGCCTTCCTCAGAAATCAGCGGGAAATGGCCTCCAGCGGCGCGAGGACTTCGAGGAGTTCGCCTTTCATCTGCTGGATGACCTCCCACTCGTAGCGGGTGATCGCAGGGTGATCGGGGTCCGCCCTCAGCACTGTATCCCGCTTCACCCAGAATCGCTCCTCCGCCATGTGGAGGGGAATCGTGGCGCAAATGATCGCAAAGGCCCAGATCATGGTGTGAGTCATCAGCCGCGAAAGGATCTGACGGCGTAGGGCCTGCTCCGGGCTCCCGAATAGGAAGCGGAAGCCTATGGCGATCTGCCAGATCAACAGAGCTCCCATCGCCAGAAGGGCCGGGTAGATCATCGCCATGTTGAGGCGGACAAATCGATCCTGCTCGATCTGGTAGCAAGCTCCGAGCAGCGGCAGGGCGAAGAAACCAACGATCGTCAACCCCGTCCCGATCCATCCCGTCCGAATGGACAATACGAGAAAACTAAATCGCCTCCTCAACCTTTGGCGCAAAACCAACAGGGAGCAGGAAACAATTAGCAGCAACAGCAACAGGAATCTGGCCCGTTCGAGGAATTGATCGTTATCGCCCACGAGCCAGTCCATAATGGTCGAAGATCGGAGCCAACTGGCCCCGCGTGTTGGCGTTGCATACCAGTCCATCCCACCGAAGGGTGTCAGATACCGGATGACCGCAAAATAGATCAACGGCAAGATTACCCCGAAGCCGAGACAGTAGAGCCAGTCCGAACGGTGGAAGAGGTCAGCCAACCGCCCTGAAAGCTCCCGGCACAGCCTGCAATTGCGGAAACGGAAAAGGAACAGAGAGGAAGAAACCCCGAGCAGCAACATCGCCAGCGGCAGGATCAAAAGTTGAGCAATGTAGGCATGCTCGGATCGGCGGTTTGGTTTCAGCCGTTCGATTGTCATCGGTGGATAGCGCCCTGCAAAATAGTCACCTGGGACGCCGCAAAAGCCTCCCGTTGAACTGGCCATGGACGTCAGGTAACTTCCATGGAACCGGAATGTTTGCTGGTGGGCTTTGTTGATTGAAAATGGCTGATCCTGTTTATCCAGAATCGCTTTCGACGCCTCTAGCAGCCTGTTGAAAAACGAAGATTCGCGGGATGAATGACCGGTTGTGCTGGGATCCGGATGGCGAGGCGATGGGTGGGGTAAATCGGGCGGCTTTTGCCGATGTGGTTTCTCCAGTTCGAGAGGATCGCCAATATGC
>JANOKL010000385.1:0-1964 GCA_031419215.1 Luteolibacter sp.
GCATATTGGCGATCCTCTCGAACTGGAGAAACCACATCGGCAAAAGCCGCCCGATTTACCCCACCCATCGCCTCGCCATCCGGATCCCAGCACAACCGGTCATTCATCCCGCGAATCTTCGTTTTTCAACAGGCTGCTAGACTCTGCAAGCTGCTTGGCGATGGCCGATACAATGGCAAGAATTGGCTCGCCGCTGTGGTCGCTTTCCCACGCGTTGAGGTGAACGATCTGAGGTTTGGGGTCCTCTAACGAGCGAATCTTGTTTTCCCACATTTCGAGGAAATGACTTTTCCCACTTCCAAAGCCTCCAGTCAGCGCAACGACAAAGGAATCGTCCGCAAGCATGTATTCCGAGCGAAGGAAGGCATAGAGTAGATCCCCGAAATTTTCGCGGTCCAAGGCGTCATCGTCTTTGAAAGTCTTGTCGGTCATGAGGACCTAAATATCTGGTTTGACGATGCGGCTGACAAATCAAACTCAACCCCGTTGATTAGAAATTTCCATCCACCCCAGCCCCAAAGAACGCGGACAAGAATCTCCGCACTCCCGACCTCTCCCTAAACGCCCGCTGGGGCTACGCCGGCCAAGGCGGCGTCACCATGCCCGGCCCCGGCAAAACCACCCCCGGCACCCGCGGCGAGGGCTACCTCGACATCCACCTCAACGCCACCACTCGCTGGAAAGACGTCCCCGGACCCGTCTGGCACTACACCCTCGGCGGCTACCAAGTCCTCAAGAAGTGGCTCAGCTACCGCGAACAAGCCCTCCTAAACCGCCCCCTCACCCCCGACGAAGCCCAACAATTCACCCACCACGTCCGCCGCATCACCAGCATCCTCGCCCTGCACGAGGAGCTGGATGGAAATTACCAAACTATAGTGGAACGAGATATCTATCAGGTTAATCAGCAGAAGATTGGGCCCGCATCTGCAAATCGGAAGGCCTAGTTTCCTCCGCTCACAGCCTCTTCAAGTTTCTTCTGCCAGTCGGCTTTCTTTTCTCCTATTAACTTATTTCCCTTTTCCGCGACTTTCGTGAAATTCGACATTTCTTGCACGGTTACTTCCAAAAGAAAGGGTGTGCCCTCCTTGGGAAACTTGAACAGGCCTGTCGATGTTCTCCCTTTGAATGAGGACGTCTCATCTGTCCCCAGTCGGATCTTCTTTACCACAATCTGATCAGCGTCGATTACCACGGGGCCGGAGTTCTTGCCTCCGGCAGGGGTCGATATCTTGATGGCTACCACCAAATCTACGGAACTTTCCCACCAAGGGGTCGCAGTTTTTGAAAAGTCGATCTTTGCCGACGCCAGGCGAATGCGGTGGTAGCCGCTACTTTTGAAATCTTCTACCCTAAAGTTAAGTCTTGATGCCTCCTTATCTTCATTGCCAATCGTTCGAATCAATGAAAATCCAGAAAGTTTGTTTAGTGGATAATCTAGTTCGCGGCCAGTGTATGAAATCGAGAAGTTTTTGGTGGCGTTCTCAGCTCCTTTGATAACTTCGCCAGCCAAGTAGGTGGCTGCGAAAGGTGGAATGGATTTCGTTTCCGGTCCTTCAGCCGAAGAAGGTGTCCCGTTTGTTTCGATTTGAAGAACTACGTTTTCATTTTTCATTCGGTAGGATCGGCTGTCCGAGACGACTCTTGTCAAGCCGAGTTCAACAGCATCCGAAACTGCGGTAATGGAGCCACAACTGCTTAAGGTGACAGTAACGATGCCTACGGCGCAGGCTGTAAAGTTAAAATTCATGATTCAATGGGTTCTATTTGCACGTGCTCGAAGAGCACTTCGAAGTGCCCCCTCAGATAAAAAGCTTGGTGCGCCGGTCCACTCCATCAGGAGTCTTCCTCTCTCGCCGAGTTCATCCCATTCCTTGTCGTTTTCGTCCCTCCCTGGGAGGGCATGACTCAGGGTGAGCTTGGTACTCAAAAATGGAGATCTTCCAAATCCGCTGATGTGTTGA
>JANOKL010000386.1:0-5526 GCA_031419215.1 Luteolibacter sp.
CAAGCGCCAGCGGCCACTTCTTACGATAAACGTCGTAGGTCTCCGGGATCTGCTTCATCAGCTTCCATTTCCACTCGCGTCCATTTCCATGGATGCGGCGATGAATCGGAGGACAAGCCGCGACAAAGCAAAGAATAACCAATCCCAAGCCACCCGATAAATAGACCCACGCGAAGTGGATCACACCCTTGCCCAAATGACTTTGGTTTGCCAGCGCATCGAACTTCGCGACTGAGACAATGAAGAACATCCCCGCCAGCGCCACCATGCCGGCCAGGTGATCGACCAGCACCGACATCGTCACCGCCAGCTTCTTTTCCGGATGATCCCGAATCAAGAGCAGCACCCGTGCTGCATCTCCACCGATGCCGCCGATCGAAAGCAGGTTGAAAAGATTTCCGACCAAGGTGAGCTCGATCGTGCGCCGCATGCCGGGATCCACCCCCTGTGCCATCAGGTAAAGCCTCCAGCGCAACGAAGTCAGCACCACCGTCAGGCCGGCCATCACCACACCACCCGCCATCCAGCGATAGTCCACCGCTCCGGGACGGGCGAAAACCGATTGGCTGAGATCCACCTGTGAGAGCGCCCAAACGAGACAACTCCCCGTCAGGACCAGCTTCAGCAGGAAAATCAGAACCTTTTTCACCATGGCGAAAGGCGCTTTCCCACTGGCTTGGGCAGGAAGTCTCAAGCGGCCTTCTCGATCTCGCGAGCAATGGTATCGACACTTTCAAGAATGCCCTTGGCGGCATCGGAATTTCCAATCTTCAGACCGAAGTGCTTGTCGAGTGCCACGACAAGCTGGAGAGCATCCACGGAATCAAGACCCAGGCCACCCGCTCCGAAAATCGGAGTCTCATTGCCGATGGAGGCAGCCTCTTGATCCAGCATCAACTCATCCACCATCACCTCCTTGATTTTTTGACGCAGCTCGGGACCTTGTGACATTTCGTTCGTTGTTTCTTCTCAGAAGATTCCTCCGTCGATCTTCAGGGCGGAACCTGTGACATACCCCGCATCCTGACAAGCGAGAAAGAACACCGCCGAGGCCACTTCCTCGGGCTTGCCGAAGCGACGCATCGGAATGCCCTGCTTCGCCGCTTTTTTTGCCTCCTCATCCATCCCGGACAACGCCTCGGTCTCAATGTAACCGGGCAAAATGCAGTTCACCGTGATACCGGCGCGACCGACCTCCTTCGCCATCGTTCGGGAAAACGCCACCACCCCCGCCTTCGCCGCCGCGTAGTTGGTCTGGCCCATCGGCGGCAGGATCGCGCTGAGCGAGGCGATGTTCACGATCCGTCCGAAACGCTGCCGCATCATCGGCGTCACCACCGCCCGGCAGCCATGGAAAACCGAATCCAGATTCGAGGAAATCACCTCATGCCACGCCTCCGCCGGCATCGAGGCGAGCAAGTGGTCACGGTGCAGCCCCGCGTTGTTTACCAGCACGTCGAGCCGTCCATCTGCCTGCACAATGAAAGCCACCGCCGTTTCCCAGGCCTTCGCGTCCGTCACATCCAGATCCACGAGCTGACAGCGCCCGGGAAATTCCAACGAAAGGGCCTCCGCCTCCGCACGGTTTGATCTCACCCCGAGCCAGACCCGGCAGTCTGGATCTTTTTCCAGAAAATACCGGCCGATCCCCCGTCCGAGGCCGCCATTCCCGCCAGTGATCAAAATGCTGCGCATGGCCTGCACTGTCGGGAATCCAGCCCACCCGAGTCAAGGGCCGGTCCTCTAGGGCCTACACGAATGATCGCTTGCAGCGAGCGACCTCCGATGGCATAGCCTCTCCACAATGAAACCCGTGTCCATCATGAGTCTCCTGAGCATGGCCCTCCTGAGCGGCTTCGCCCAAGGCCAGAACAAGACGATCAACACCGTCACCCTCAGTGGCACCCTCACCGAAGCGTCCACTCCGACGGTCACTGACAATGGAACGGTCAAGAGAACGACCCAATCGCTCAGCTCCTATCGCTTTGGCAATCGCGAGATTCTCCAATTGATGGCCGAAAGCAGCATCATCCCCACGGTCGTCGGTTATTCGCTCGTTCAGAAATTTGAGAATGACGGCACCTCGCTTGGCTACTTCGCCCGCTCCACCACCGGCGCGGAAGTTGCCGCCGATCCTGCGATCTTTGGATTCACCACCGTCGGATCCGCGCTTTCGACGAACACCACCGTCACCCAGCCCTCCAGCCCAAGTGGAACAGCGACCACCACCGGCTCCATCACCGGAAAGGTCATGGGCACCTTGAGCGTGAACGGAACGAACTGCGCGATGCTCGATACCGTCACCAAGACCTTCGGCAAAACCGCCAAGCTCAACAATGTCACGGTCCGCTTCACGGGCGTTGTTGGAAAAGCCAAGTTGCTCGGCACCTTCGGCCTCACCGGACCGGCAATCGACGCCACGATTGACTCAAAGACCACCAAGCCGATCAGCGACCCCTGAGGCAGCGATGCGCTCTCGACTTTTTCTCGCCGCCACCGGTCTGCTTCTAGCCCTGGCGGCGTTTGTTTATCTGAAATCCTCAGGACCAGAACGGAGACCTGATGCAGCAGCGAAGACGAAACTGTTGCCATCGACCCGCGAATCACGGCAGCCCACGTCGACTTCCACCAAGCCGGTCAGTCCACTTCCAGACCCCCGTCCCTCCCTCCCTCTTGAGGAGGAAATCGAGGCCGCCGTGGTGACCTACTCACCCGCAGCCCTGCCGACATTCGAGAAGCTGCTCGCCAGTGGAGAACCGGAGATCCGCGAAGCCGCCCGCGACGGGCTCGTCCGCCTTGGAGAAACCGGTGGCGCGGCCCTGCTCCGACGCGCCACCGCCAGACTGACCGATCCCGAGGAGATCAGGAAGTTCCTCGAAACCGCCGACTACCTGGAGCTTCCTTCCGCCTTGGAAGGACCTTTGAAAAAGTGAACATCCATTCACCCTTTCCCCGTGCCCACACTGCTTGCCATTGAATCCTCCTGTGACGAGACCGCCGTTTCCATCGTGCGCGGAGAAATCGGTGCTGCCACCGAAGTGCTGGCGTCGGAGATTTCCTCGCAGATCGAGCTGCATCGCGTTTATGGCGGCGTGGTTCCCGAGCTGGCCTCGCGAAATCACTCGCTGCGGCTGAGACCACTGGTCGAGCAGGCCTTGGAGCATGCGAAACTGGAGGTGTCGGACCTCGATGCCTTCGCCGCGACGATCGGGCCGGGCCTTGCATCATCGCTGCTGATAGGCAGCACCGCCGCGAAGGCGCTTTCTTGTGCGACGCGAAAGCCCTTCATCGCGATCAATCACCTTGAAGGCCACCTGCTTTCGCCTTTCGTGCACGAGACCCGCGTGCCGCCCCATCTGGCGCAGAACATTTCCGGTGGGCACACCCAGCTGCTGGAAGTAAAAGGTCCGGGCAAGTATCAGAAGCTCGGCGGTACCCGTGACGATGCCGCGGGCGAGGCCTATGACAAGGTCGGCAAGATGCTTGGCCTGCCCTACCCCGGCGGTCCTGAGATCGAGAAGATCGCCCGCGAGGGAAATCCTCAGGCCTTCGCGTTTCCGCGTTCGATGCTGCATGATCCGCACGATGACTTCTCGTTTTCCGGTCTTAAAACTGCGGTGCTCTACACCTTGCAGGACCTCGGTGATCCAGCCGAGGTCATTCAGGATCGGCAGAAGGTCGCGGATCTCGCTGCCTCATTTCAACAAGCGGTGATCGAGATCCTGGTCGGGAAAACGCTCAGAGCGGCCAGACGTGGAGGGCATCGCCTCGTCGCGCTCTCTGGCGGTGTCAGTCTGAATGAGGCCGTGCGAAATGGTTTCGAGGCGGCCGGAAAAAAGCACGGCGTCCGCATCGCCGTGGCACCGCCCGCGCTTTGCACCGACAACGCCGCGATGATCGCCTTCGCCGGACTGCTGCGCCATCTCGCGGGCGAGGTCTCGCCACTGGACGCCGACATTGATCCGAATTTACGGCTCGCTTGAAGTCACGAAGCCGGGTTTCCTTTCCCAAAATCATGGCCTACCGCGCATTCGTTTTCGATTTCGATGGCACCCTCGCCGACACGCTTGAGGAGTCTCGCCGCATCTACAACTTCATGGCTCCGGACTACCGTTTGCGCCAGGTTGAGCAGGAGGAACTCCAGCACTTGCGGCACCTTTCGCTGAAGGAACTGCTGGGACATCTCGACATCCCGAAGCGTCGCGTCCCCGCGCTCATCGGTCGTGGCACGGCCCTGATGCGCGCAAACATTTCCCAGCTCAAGCTCATCGAAGGCATGGCGGAGGTGCTCCCGGCCCTTCGAGCAAGAGCCTCCAGCTTCGGTGTCCTGACCTCGAACGCCACGTCCAACGTCGATCTCTTTCTCCGAGCCCACGGCCTGCGCGATCACTTTGATTTCATCTCGTCCACCTCGAAGCTGACTGGAAAAGCCAAGCACCTGAAGGCGATCCGGAAGACCTTTTCCCTGAACCCCGAGGAAATGATCTACATCGGCGATGAGATCCGGGACATCAGGGCCTCGAAAAAAGCCGGTGTGCCGGTGGCCGCCGTCACTTGGGGATTCAATTCCCACGAGTCACTCGCAAACGAAAACCCGGAGCACCTGCTGACCCATCCGTCGCAGTTTCTGGACCTGAGCCACCCATGGTGATCCGCCGCAAGCACGGTTGACAGAACCCGCGCGGGGCAAGCAACCTCGCGACATGACGGAACCGACTTCGCCCACCCCTGTGGACCCCCACGAACCAGAGAGCCACGTCGACCCGACAACGGAAGCCACCGCGGCAGCCGCTCCGTTGTCTCCTGCGATTCTGGTGCTTGGCTTCATCGTGATGATGCTTCTCGGAGTCCTCATTGCCCAGAATCTCAGAGGCAAAGGCGGCCAGAGTTCCGACGACTCCGCCCTGCTTCAGATCCGCGCCGAGTATGAAGCCCGCCGGGCCGACATCGAGCGCCAGCGTGCCGAGGCGGGTCTGGCACCGCTTGCCAGCTCCACCTCCGGTGAAACTGCCGACCAGATCGCGGCGCGTTTGAAAAAGGACGCCGATCTTCTCGCCGCCACCAGCAGCCAGCTTCAGTCGATGCTGGCTCAGACCAACACCCTGCTTTCCGCGAAGAATTCCGAGCTTCTGACTTCCGAGCAGTCCCGCCAGTCACTGGTCAATCAGATCGCGAAGTACCAGGTCGATCTCAATCGTGCGCTCGTTGATGGCTCCACCGCCGACCTCATGAGGCGTCAGCTCGCCGAGGTTTCCGCCAAGCGTGATGCGATCCTTTCGGAGCTTGAAAGCACACGGGCGAAACTAGCCGATGCCGGAACGCGGCCATCCAACGAAGCTGTCGCCGACCTCCAGCGTCGCCTCGACGAGGCCTCCCGCGCCAAGAGCTTTTTCGAAACCCAGGTGATGGAGCTGAAGGCCAAGGTCGCCGAACTGGAATCGAAACTGCGCAGCCAGAATCTCTTTGCCAAGAACGAGGGTGAATTGCTACCGACCGCCGTGGAATTGTTCCGCAACCTCCGCCTGT
>JANOKL010000387.1:0-3292 GCA_031419215.1 Luteolibacter sp.
CCGCCCCGCGCTCCGGCACCGCTGAAGTTTACGAGCACGAAATGCCCGGCGGCCAGTACACCAACCTCCGCGAGCAGGCGGTCGGCATGGGACTTGGCCATCGTTGGCGCGAAATCGCCCGCACCTACGCCGACGTCAACCTGCTCTTCGGCGACATCGTCAAGGTCACTCCATCTTCAAAAGTGGTTGGCGACATGTGCATGTTCCTCGTCACCCGCGGCATCAAGGCGGCCGACGTTCCGAAACTGAAGCCCGGCTCGATCGACTGGCCGGAAAGCGTGATCGACATGCTCGCTGGTGGCCTCGGTCAACCCGACGGCGGCTGGCCGGTGGAATTGCAAAAAGTCATCCTTGGCAACAAAAAAGCCACCACCAAGCGCCCCGGCGAACTGGCAGAGCCGATCGACCTCGAGGCCACCCGTGAGGAAGTCTCGAAACGCCTCGGTCGACCTGCGACGACTGACGATCTTTATTCCCACCTGATGTATCCGCAGGTCTTCGCGGACTTCATGGCCTTCCGTGCGAAGTACGACGACCTCACCGGTCTCCCGACCACCGCGTTTTTCTACGGCCTGCACATCGGCGAGGAGATTGAGATCGAGATCGATCCGGGTAAAACTCTGATCATCAAGCTGATCTCCATTGGTGAAGCCGACGACGAGGGCCGTCGCGCCCTGTTCTTCGAACTCAACGGCATGCCACGCGAAAGCGTAGTACTCGATAAATCTCTCCAATCGGTCTCCAAGGCCAGCCGCGAGAAAGGCGACCCTGCTGATGCGCTCCAGGCCTGTGCGCCAATGCCCGGCATGGTCACCGAAGTGGCCGTTTCTGTGGGGCAGGAAGTGAAGGCCGGCGACAAGCTTGTGGTCCTCGAAGCCATGAAAATGCTCACGGTTGTCAGTGCCGGATCTGACGGGACCGTCAAAAAGGTCCTCGTTCACAAGGGCGACCCGGTCAGCAGCGATGACTTGCTAGTCATTCTAACTGAATAATCTACGACCCGGGATGGTCAGGTAAATAGCCCGCAAACCAATAAATTTAAAAAAGATTGAACGTTTTTTAAAAATTGGTAATTTGCGGTTGCTGTCCCCCTTGACGTCCCCATGAAAACAACAATCAGCCGACTTGCCATCGGTGGATCCAAGCTGTCCCTGCTGGCGTGGATCTACCTGTCTGTGGCGCACGCCACGGAAGTGGCTCAAACTGCCAATCCGATCGGGCGTGTAGCCCGTATGTTCAACTCCCGATTGGTGGAGGTTGAAGATCGTGTCTCCTGGATCGACAAACGAATTTCCTCGCTGGCAAACGCCCAGGAACATTCGTTGAAGTCCGCCAACGGCTGCCGACTTGGCCGGATGAAGCCGGGCGATCCGGACCCGACGGTCACGCTCGATTTCGGCAAGGATTTTCCGCTTGAGCAGCTCTACCTCATTCCGGCCCAGACTGAGCCTTCCGAGGCGAATGGCCTCTTTCCGCGTCGATTCACGATCCTCGCCTCACAGACTGCTGATTTCCAATCCGCCTCTGTCATCTACGCGACCGGAAATTCCACCTACCCGAATCCCGGGATCTCCCCGACCCGCTTTTCCGCCCGCGGCATCACTGCCCGCTACTTGCGGATGGTCGTCCAGAGTGGCCGGGATCGTGGCGTGACGGATCTCTGCGCTCTTTCCGAGATCATGGTGTTTTCCGAAACCACTCCGATTTCATTTGGTGCTGAGATCTCGGTAACGGGTTCCCTCACGATTCCAGGCCTCTGGTCGCCGGAGTTCCTCGTGGATGGAAGGACGCCTCTTGGCATCTGGCAGTCTGGGCGCTGGAGCAAGACTCGTGGCGATTTCCTGGAAGTATCCAATCCTCAGGAATCCGTGGAATGGTCGATCGACCTCGGCGAGTCCCAGCCCGTTGATCGCCTGGTGGTTTTTCCTTATGAGCTTTCGGAGCTGTCCGAGGCCGCTGTTCTCCCTCAAGAAGTGAGCATCTGGATTTCCGATCAGGCGGACGGCAGCAATGCGCGCCAGATCGACGACTCCGGCGCTTGGCCGAGCGATGGCTCCGCCAAGGTTCCCGTAATCATTCCGCTTCGGGGAGTCACCGCACGACACATCCGCCTGGTCGGAAACAAGGCCTGGCAGCTCGGTGAGCGAAATCTTCAGGGAATGTCTGAACTCGAAGTTTGGTCAGGCACCCACAATCTCGCGGAAGGCCGTCCGGTGGTCCGCTCATATCAGGGCTCCTCCTCGCCGGTCACCACTCTGACCGACGGCTACGCAAGCATTCGTCAGGTAGTCGGGCTCGACGTCTGGCTGTCGCAACTCAGTGAGCGCTGGAGGCTCGATCACGAGCTGGCCACCCTGCTTCCAATGCGCACTCAAATGGCATCTGAAAGCGAACTCAATGCGACCTGGGGCGCTGCGGTGGCCCTCGGACTCACCTTCCTGATCCCCGTGGTCATTGTTGAACGTCGTCGTCTGATTTCGAAAAACCAGCTCGACCATCTCCGCAAGCGCATCGCCTCCGACCTGCACGATGACATCGGCAGCAACCTCGGAAGCATTTCACTGATCGCCCGCACCGCGCGGAAGGACCTCGTCCGTCTGCACGGTCCGGAAGAAGTGATGGAGGATCTCGGCGAAGTCGAATCGATCGCACGTGAGAGTTCGCTCGCCATGCGTGACATCGTCTGGCTGCTGGAACGCCGGCAGGATTCGATTGGTGACCTCGTCCAACGCATGCGGGAAACGGCCAGCCGTCTGCTGCGTGAAGTCGACTACACCATCGAGTGCAGCTCGTTGAAGGTGGAAAGCAGACTGACCCTCGACGCCAAGCGCCACCTCTTTCTCTTCTACAAGGAAGCCGTCCACAACATCGTGAAGCACTCCCATGCGCGTCACGTGAACATCCGCCTCGGTGATCTCGGTGAGCGCCTGGTGCTGGAGGTCAGCGACGATGGAGTCGGGCTTCCGGAAAACAGCAGCACCCGGATCAGCGGCGTGCAGAAACTTGAGGAGCGGGCCCGTGGAAGAAAGGTTTATGATGGTGGTGGTATTCAGCCCGACATCGAAATGGAAGAGACTAAATTGAGTCCTATTTCGGATGCTTTGATAAAAAACGATGGAATTTTTAATTTTGCTACTCGCTATTATTACAAAAACCCCAATTTAGGAACTCAAATTCCATCGATTTCTGATGCCGACTTTCTCGATTTTAAAAACTTTCTAAAAGACCAAAAATTTTCATTTGATACCGAAACGGAACTGGCTTTGAAAAAAACTTTGGCTGCAGCCAAAAA
>JANOKL010000388.1:0-5657 GCA_031419215.1 Luteolibacter sp.
CTTTCTGGTCCCCTCGCCTTCCCGTCCTCAGTTGGAGGCATCAGGAGATGAGGCGTTCCCCTACTTGGATGAGATCACGGCCCCACCTCCATCAGCGCCTTCCTTTTCGATTGGTTGTGCGGTCGCGCCAAGCGCCATGCCGCGGAATCAGCAAGTGCGTGTGATCGAGGAAAAAACGGTGGCTGGCTACGACACGGTGGTGCTGGCTGCGGACTCCGGGAAAGCCTTGATGGAATGGCTGAAAGAGCATCAATACGCCTACACGCCGGAAGTCGCGGACTGGGCGCAACCTTATCTGGATCAGAAGTGGTACATGGTCGCCATGAAGATCGCGAAGCCTGCGAATGGAGCAGCGAACTCCGAGTTGTCGGCCTCGGCGCTGCGCATCAGTTTCAAAACCGATCGCCCGCTCTTTCCCTATCGTGAGCCGGACTCCCGCCGCGATGCTTCAGAACTTGGGGTGAAGGATCGGGTGCTGCGGATCTACTTCGTTGCGGAAGCCCGCTACGAAGGACGCTTCCCTAGCGGGCAGGCATGGAGCGGCGATTTGAAGTGGAGCAGACCGCTTTCAGACGACCAGCGTCAACAGTTGCTCACGCACCTCAAGCTCGATCAGAACACCGGACCGGACCGGTTCTGGTTGTCGGAATTCGTGGATCACTGGCCCTATGGCGTGGCTCCGGGCGATGTCTATTTTTCGCCTTCAAAGGACCAGAAGGAGGTCGCGCAAAACGATACCCCTGGCACGCTGGATCCAACCTTTCCAAGCATGATCGCGGCCAGCCTACTGTGGCCCTGGGTCCGGCGGCGGAAGCAAGAACGCGTGCTGCTGAGCTAGGATGAGCAAAATTCCAAGTGCCAAGGGCCAAGTTCCAACGGAAGAGAAGAGGCTCCGCCTTTCGCTCTTCATTTTGGAACTTGGCCCTTGGACCTTGGAACTTCTTCACCCTCCCGGGTTGCTTGCAAGCTCCCGGCGAATGGCCATGATCGAGGTTCATGCTTTCCCAACAGGCCAGATTCCTTTTCCGCATTGTCGCGGGAATGATGGCAGCCTGTGCCTTGGGACTGGCGGCAACGCCTGAGTTCATGACCCGTTCCTGGCAGTCCGAAGAAGGCCTGCCGGGAAATGCGGTGCGCTCGGTGGCCCAGTCCAGCGACGGCTATCTTTGGGTCGCCACGGCAGAGGGAGTCGCCCGTTTCGATGGGGTACGCTTCGCTGGATTTCCTGAAAGCGCGCCTGCCTCACTCGCACGTCTGCCTGCCCGATACATCATTCCGATTCCGGATGGTTCGATCTGCATTTCCACGGAAAACGCGGGCCTGCTGCGCTGGGATGGGGCAACGCTGAGCCGTCTGCTCGATGACCGATCCCAGCCCAATATTCCCGATGTTTCGCAAGTCATACAAGGAAACCCGGGCGAACTCTGGATCGTCCGCGGCCCTGAGGTCTGGCTCTGGACCGTGGAGAAGTCGGTCGTCCTGACCCCGCCGCCGCCCGAGGTGGCCGGGCGATTGGAGACGGATCGCCGCCAGTGGACTGAGAAAGGCCGCGCCGTGCCCGGCGTGACCAGCGTGAAGCTGGTGGACCGACAAGGACGCATCTGGATTTCCGGTGGTCTCGCCGGACTCACCGTCACGTATCCAGGTGCCCCCCCCATTGACGTCCTCAAGGAGGAAAGTGGCATCGCCGAGCTTTCCGAAGATCGGGAAGGCAACATCTGGGCGGCCCTCCAAACCGGCGGGCTGGTCCGCATCCGCGACCGGCGGGTGACCATTCTGCGCCCTGGAGTCGGCCCCACCGCTCCCACCACGGTCATCCAGGATCAATCCGGTGTGTGGTGGATCGGCGACCGCTCGGGCGGAGTCGACCGCATCGAGGACGGCATCGTCACCCACCACCCCACGGTCGCCGATTCCCTTGAGCAGCGGGCGATTGCCGTGCTGTTCCAGGATGCCGGCGGAAAGTTTTCTGCCGCCACCCGCGACGGCAGCCTGTTCATCTGGAACGGCGGGAAATTTCTCTCCGTGAAGCAGTCGGGCAGCATCCCGATCGCGAAGGTCGATGTGATCTCGGATGATGGCAGCGGCGGACTTTGGCTCGGGGGAGTCTATGGCCTGATCCACTGGAAGGAGCCGATGATCGAGCGGATCGATGCAGGAAGCGGGCTGCCAGGAAAGCCATCGGCACTTCTGTTAGGCAAGGGAAACAGCCTGTGGGTCGGAACTTCGGACGGCATTCTGGCACGTCTTGATGGCAAGTCCTTCCTCATCGAAAACGCCGTCACCCCGCTCGCCGCCGGTCGGAGGATCTCCGGAATCGTGGAGGGAAAGAGCGGCGATCTCTGGGTCACCACCCTCGGCAGCGGCTTGATCCATCGCGATCCCAAGGGCGGATGGTGGAAATATGCCGCTGCGGAAGGCCTGCCGGACTCCCGGATCACCGCCGCCCTCGAGGACCTGCGCGGTGATCTTTGGCTCGGCTCGCTGGGAGGCATCTTCCGGGCAAAACGTGGCGACCTCGGCAAGCAAGGCTTCATCCCCTGGCTGCGGCTTGATCGCTCGGACGGACTCAACACCCGCGAGTGCTTCGGTGCCACCCATCCCGCTGCGTGGCGGGCCCAGGACGGCAGCCTCTGGTTTCCCACCACACGAGGGCTCGCCCGGCTTCATCCGGAAAACATCCTCCTCAACGAAGTCCCGCCCACGGTCATCCTCGAGTCCGTCAAGACCTCCCGCAGTGAAGTCCTCAACCCGACCGGCTCCCTCACCACTGGCCCCGGTCGTGAGCGGCTGGAAATTCATTTCACCGCCCCCAGCTTCACCGCTCCGGAAAAAGTCAGCTTCCGGGTCAAGCTTGCCGGCCTCGACAACGAATGGCGCGATATTCGAAACAACCGCAGCGTCAGCTATGAAGCCGTTCCCGCCGGAAAATACACTTTCTTCGTGACCGCCACCAATGGCGACGGTGTGGCCAGCCTCAGCGCGGCCTCACTTGAGATCGAGGTCAGGCCAAACTGGTGGCAGACGCCGTGGTTTCAATCCACCGCCGCGATCGCAGCCGTGATCTTCGCCGCCGCTGCCGGATGGCTCATCAGCCGCAGACGACTGAAACGCCGTATCGCTGCCCTAAAGGTCCGCAACGCCCGCGAGACTGAACGCTCGCGCATTGCCCGTGATCTCCACGACGATCTCGGCGCCAGCCTCACGGAGATTTCCCTGCTCGCCGCGATCTCTGCCGAGACTGTGCCTAAGGGCGAATCGCGGGAGTCGCTTGAGGAAATCGCCCAAAAGGCCCAGCAGCTCGTCGGCTCACTCGATGAAATCGTCTGGGCCGTCGATCCACGCCACGATAGCCCCGGCTCGCTCATCGAGTACATCGCCACCACCGGTCAGGAGTTCCTCGCGAAGGCAGGCATCTTTCTGCGCTTCGATCTCACACGGGACATCCCGGACGTGGAAATCGAACCCGAGCGCCGCCATGCGCTCTTTCTTGCCGTTCGTGAGGCCTTCAACAACATCGTCAAGCACTCCGGAGCGAAGCTCGCCCGCCTCACCGTTTCTTTCAGCGAAGACACCGTCGTCATTATTGTCGAAGACCACGGAGTCGGTTTCGACTTCGGTGACATCCAGCGCGGCGACGGACTTGCCAATCTCGGCAAGCGCATGGAATCCTGTCAGGGCACGGTTTCCATCACCAGCGCCCATGGCTCGGGTTGCCGAATCGAGTTCCGCATGCCGCTGCGCTCTTCAGATCGACGTCCTCCCCATCCCTCAAAACCATGAACACCACCGTCGCCATCGTCGAAGACCACGAAGCCCTCGGCAAAACGCTGCGCAAGATCGTCGAGAGTGATGAGAACTGCCAGTGCGTCGGCGTCTGGAGCAGCGCCGAGGAGGCCCTCATCAAGATCCCCGCTTTTCAGCCGCAGGTCGTCCTCATGGACATCAACCTCCCCGGCATGTCCGGCATCGAGCTGACCGAGCGCATCAAGCGTCTGCTCCCGGAAATTCAGGTCATCATGGTCACCGTCTATCTGGACCACGACAAGATCTTCGCCGCCCTCAAGGCCGGTGCCTGCGGCTATCTCCTGAAACGCTCCACCCCTGCCGATGTGCGCGAGGCCATCCAGGCCGTCCGTGCCGGCGGCGCGCCGATGAGTGCGGAAATCGCGCGGCGTGTCGTGGAAGCCTTCCACGCTCCGGTAAAGCCCGCCGGCGGCGAGGAGGTCAAGCTTTCCAAGCGCGAGACCGAGATCCTCGAACTCCTCACCAAAGGCCTCGCCAACAAGGAGATCGCCGACCGCCTGGGCCTCTCGGTGGAAACCGTCCGCGTCCACCTCAAGCGCATCTACGAAAAGCTCCACGTCCGTTCCCGAACCGAGGCCGCCATGAAGTTCCGAGACTCGACGGAAGGCCCGCAGTGGCCGAGGTGAGGTTCCACCGGAGCAATGCTGTCCCAAGGCTCGAACTGTAGCAGAGAAGAACATTTTCCTGCCCTCAAGGTTGAGCCCATCAAAGTTCCTCATTGCCCGTCTGGCCTCTATCCCAGACTCTCTTCTAAAGATTACCACGGACCGAGCAGATGTTAGGCCAACACATTAATTCGACCTGCATGCAAGAAGCCCAAGCCAGAATGAGTGTTTCGTTTGAATTCACTCCGGCAGACATCCGAGCTTTCCACCGTCATGCCCGTGGCGTCATGCCCGAGTATCGACGAATCAAATGGATCTTCGGCTTCATTGCTGCCTTCATTGCCATTCAGTCAGCCTTTTCATCTCAGTCTTCTCAATCGCTGTTTGTAAAAGCCCTTACAGCTCTGATCATTTTCGGTTTCATTTGGTTGATGTTTATCGCTTTAAGTCGCTTGATCGGTTACTTAAGCATGACAATTTTTCCAAACCGAAAAGGGCTTAGCGGCGTTATTTGTGAACGCACGATTAGCATCGATCCTGAGGGACTTACCGAAACGACGCCAGTCAATCAGGGGCGGCATTCCTGGCGAGGCATCTATCTTGTAGCTGCTACATCCGATCACATTTTTATCTACATACAGCCGAATCAAGCGCACGCCATTCCCCGAAGATCCTTCTCGTCCCGAGATCAATTCGATCTTTTTTTAAGATTGGCCAGCGATTACCACCGAGCCTCTACTCAATCAGCCATCTGTCGATGATTTGGTGGGATGCTGAGCGCTCTGCCCCGGCAGCCACGATCGGTGAAAAAAATCTGACTGAGACAGTCAGGACACGTTTCATTGCATGGCCCAAGATGCAGAAAATCCAAGCCTGAAAAGCGGGCGAAATCGGGTTAGCGACCACCTTGGCTTCGGCCACAGAGAGCGATATCGACAGGTCACTCAAGACTGTCATCAGGGGCAGTGACGATCCGGAGCAAATTCTGGATTTCCTCTTCCTCCAGCAGGGCGTGAAGTTCTGCATTGGAGCGTGCCGGCGTGATACTGCCGTCGACGGCCCAGACGATGGGCAGAGGATGGGCATTCTTGCTGGGTAAAACTGACTTTTCCATGACGAAAATGGCCGTCCCGATTGGGACGGCCATGAAGTTTCAAATCAAACGGGAGCGGACATTCAGTATTTCACACCGCAGCCGTAGGGTTCGGTCTTGCCGGTTGCGACGGCTTTGCCTTCGAGGGTGGC
>JANOKL010000389.1:0-4044 GCA_031419215.1 Luteolibacter sp.
GATCGGCGAGGTAGCGCTCGGTGATGCGATACGGCGACATCTGTTGGCGGAAAGGGTCAACTACGGTCTTCTCCGGCACTTCGATCTTGTCGATGCGCAGGACGATTTCCCCCTGTCCGAGTTCCGGGCGCGTGATGAGGCTGCCGTTGAGATAGCGGCCGTCAGACGTCACCCAGCCCGCCTCGCTCTCCTTCGTCTTGCGCGGCTTGCCATTCATCGGAAAGGAAATGTCCGCCACCAAAGTGCCATCTTCGCGCAGCTCACGGATGTGGAAGGTCTTCTTCAATTCCGAAAGCGGAGCATAGACGGCGATTGCCAGGTTCAGCTCATCGACGGAAAGTTCCAATCGGCTTTCCTCCTCGCGGCCCAGGGAAACGCGGAACGCTTCGAGCCGTTCGGCCAGCGAATTGATCGCGGGCTCCTGCCCTTCGATGCTGCTGATCTCGACAGGCTTCGCGGCTGTGTCGGTGAATTTCTCGATCTCGTCGAACTGCCGGAACAGCGCCCACATCGAGAAGCCGATCAGGAAGACCATCACGCACAGGGCGATGATCAGGATCGTGCAGCCGGCCAGCGGCGAGCGGGCGGTGGCTTGGGGCGTCTCAGGCGAATCGGGCATGCGGGAGGAGAAAGTTCCAAGTTCCAAGTGGCAAGTTCCAATGCAGAGCCCAAGTCGGCCGACTTCAGGCTTCCAACTCTTCCTCTTCGTTTCGGATTTAGTCTGCCCTTCGAAGCTTCAGCGAAGAAGGGTGCTTAGAATTTAGTGCTTCTCTTCATTTGGCACTTGGAACTTGGCCCTTGGAACTTTCCCCTCACCCCATGAAGGTGCTCGTCGGTCTTTCCGGCGGAGTGGACAGCTCCGTGGCCGCCGCCCTGCTCGTGGAGCAGGGGCACGAGGTCGTGGGCGGCTACATGAAGAACTGGATCAATGCCGAGGGAATTCCCGGTGATTGCCCATGGGAACAGGACATCGAGGACGCCCGTGCGGTGGCAAAGGCGCTGGGGATCGAGTTCCGGGTGATTGACCTGATCGATGCCTACCGCGACCGCATTGTCGACTACCTCGTCGAAGGCTATCGCAACGGCATCACACCGAATCCGGACGTGTGGTGCAACCGTGAGATGAAGTTCGGCGTCTTCCTCGACTACGCGCTTTCCCAGGGCTTCGAGCACGTCGCCACCGGCCACTATGCGCGCCGTAGAACACTCTCCGATGGCAGTGCCGCGATTCTCCGTGGTGCGGATCCGAACAAGGACCAGAGCTACTTCCTTTCCCTGATGACGCAGTTTCAAGCGGCGTATGCGCTCTTTCCCGCCGGGGAAATGCTCAAGCCGCAGGTGCGCGAGGTGGCGGATCGCTTCGCGCTGCCCACCGCCGCGAAGAAGGACAGCCAGGGGATCTGCTTTCTGGGTCAGGTGAAGATGACGGATTTCCTCGGCCACTACATTCCGGAGAATCCGGGCGACATCGTTGATCCGGCAGGAAAGGTCATGGGCCATCATCGCGGGCTGCACCTCTACACGCTGGGCCAGCGGAAAGGGCACGGCGTGGCCTCGCCGCGCGAGGGCATGGCCTATGTGGTCGTCGGAAAAAATGTGGAGAAGAATCAACTCATCGTCGGTTGGGACGACGCGTCGAGCGACGGCCTTTATGCGAGTGACTGTGTCGTCGGCAGCGTGAGTCTCCTGAACGAAACATTTGATCGCCCAACACGCTGCGAGGCCCAGCCCCGCTATCGTTGCAAGGCCGAACCAGTCGAACTGACCCCGCGCGAAGACGGAAAGCTCGACGTTCGATTCCTTAAGCCGCAGCGAGCCCTCTCGCCCGGACAGATCTGCGCGTTCTACGACGGCGGTCGTCTGCTCGGCGGCGGCGTGTTTGAGACGGTGGGTTGAACACCCGCCTCTGAAGAATCGCCCCGACCCACATCATTGCGGCGACGAGGATCAGGGGCAACCCGCTCTACAGTATCGACTGCGCAACCAATGCCAGCCCGGGACATGGCCTCAGGAAGTTGATAGATAAAGGAATCAATAATGGAAAGTCTGAGGCAATCCTTTGTGGGTGGCTTATCCTACCTCCTCTTTCATGAGCTCACACGTGAAGTTGATGAGTTCGTCGGAGCCGCGGGTAGTTCTTCTTTCGATGGTGGCAAGGTAGTCGGGTTCGGCTTCGCTCTAGCCCCCGAGATCCTGGCTGCGGGTTTCCTACCATTCGCAGCCACGTCACTTCTGGTGCAGGTAGTGCCAGATGGCTTCGAACTGCTTGTGGGCGTCGCCTTCGAGGAGGTCGGTGCGCTGGGAGACATTTCCCTCAGAGTACTTCGGCATCTTGGTCGAGGGCGTGATCGAGCCTGGATTCGCCATCCAGCGGAAATAGTAGTCCTCCCGCAGGCGCAGGGCGCTGAGCTGGAGGTCCACGCCTTGAACCTCGAAGGCGGCGGTGGGTTTCTGGTCGCCGATGGCGTGGCAGGTGGTGCAGCCGAAGCCGGTGGCGTTGGCGAGAGTCTTCCCGGTTTCCGCGAGAGCGGGATCGACGGTGAAGGGTTTCGGTCCGCTGGGCTCGATGCCGTGCATGCGGGCGAAGCCGTCGGCGATGGACTTGGCCTTGGCGTGGAAGGCGGGCATGCGCATCAGCAGCCAGGGGCGAGGGCGGGGATCAGTTGTGCCCTGGATCATCGACTCGGTGACGGTGGCGTGAAGCATTTCGCCAAGGTAGGTGAGCTGTGGACGGGATTGATCGACGCGTTCGTCGAGGTGTTTCAGATCGGCGACCAATGAGCGGCTGTCGGAGTGGACGGAGTCGAGCAGCGAGCCCTTGCCATCGTGGCTGTGGCAGTTGGTGCAGCGCTGGGTTTCGATCTGGCGACGGACGTATTCGCTGGGAGTGTCGCGCGTGAGCGGGCTGCTGCCGGTCTTGGAAAAGGCGACGAGGGCGGTGCGTTCGGTGTCGTCGAGATGGAGCACGGGAGCCTTGCCGCGCTTGTCGGAGGTGGCGACGCAACCGGAGGCGCTCCAGTCCTTTTTGAAGATCGCTTCGATGGCCGGAGCGGGTGTTTCGGCGACGGGGAGTCCGGAGTGGCAGGTGCCGCAGTTGAGCGATTTCGCAAGCGCCTCGCCACGGGTCTTGTCGCCGGCGGGGAAGGGGGAGGCGGGTTTGGTTTCCTTGCCGGTGGAGGCGGTTGTTAGATAGGCGGCGAGCGAGTTCGCCTCCTCATCGGAAAGTCGGAAGTCGGGCATGCCGGTGAAGGGGTGGTAAGCGTCCGGCTTTGTCAGGAAGGGCACGAGGGCACCGGGCTTGAACTTGGCGGCGACGTTGTTCAGCGGGAGGCGTTTGTGGTCTTTGTCCGGCCCCGACTGACTGGGCAGGGTGTGGCAGGCCACGCAGCCGAGGGTGTGGAAGGTCTCGCCGCCTTTCTTTGCGAGGGTGGGATCGGGCGCGGTTCCTGCGGGTGCGCCGAAGGTCTGGGTGATGACGTAGGCGGCGAGGTCAGCGGCTTGCTGGCGGCCAGGCTCGGTGGAGGCATCGACCAGCGCGGGCATGCGGGTGGTGGGGCGCAGCGTCTGCGGCGAGGCGATCCAATGCTTGAGCCAGTCTTCGTTCACGCGATCGCCGATGCCTGCGAGCAGCGGGACGAGCTCGGAAATCTCCGGCATCGGAGCGGAGCCGAATCCGGTGGCGGCGGTGTGGCACTTGGCGCAGTGGTTTTCCGCGAAGAGTGCGCGGCCCTGGCGCTGGAGTTCGCCGAGGGTGGCTGCTTCATTGGCGGCGGATTTGAAGGCGCCGGGCGGGATCGACTGTTTCGGAAACGAGGCCTCTTCCCAGAACAGGCGGATGCGTCCGGATCCATCGGGCTGACTTTTGAAAGTGATGCTGATCTCGTGATCGCCGGGGTTGAGGCGGAGTCGTTCAGAGGGCTTGGCACCGAGTTCACCGCTTACTTCGAGGACTGGCTTTCCGTCGATGGTGAGTGCAGCGCTGCCTGTGCCTTCGAAGGAAAAAACGAGGCGCTGGCGTTCGCTGATCGTGAGCTGCCCCGTCCA
>JANOKL010000390.1:0-1158 GCA_031419215.1 Luteolibacter sp.
CGATCGACAACGACCTGCACGCCACCGCCATGACCTTCGGTTTCGACAGCGCGGTGAACTCGGTGGTCGATGGACTCGACCGCCTCCACACCACGGCGGAAAGCCACAAGCGGGTGATGGTTCTCGAGGTCATGGGTCGCCACGCCGGCTGGATCGCCCTTTGGGGTGGCATCGCCGGTGGGGCCAGCGTGATCCTCATGCCGGAAATTCCTTTCAGCTTCGAAAAAGTCGCCCAGCACATCAAGGATCGCGATGCCCAGGGCTATCACAGCTCGCTGGTTGTCGTGGCAGAGGGTGCAACTCTTCCCGATGGCGATCTCGTCACCGTCGACCCGAATTCCGGCGGAGAGGTCCGCCTCGGCGGAGTCGGCGATGTGGTGGCGAAGCGCCTCGAAAAACTCACCGGCAAGGAAACCCGTTCCTGCACGCTCGGCCACCTCCAGCGTGGTGGCGCACCGACCTCGCTCGATCGCATCCTTGGCATGCGTTTCGGCGTCATGGCGGTGAAGCTCGCGTCCGAAGGCCGCTTCGGCCGCATGGTCAGCTATCAGGCCTACCACGTCGACTCCGTGCCGATCGAGGAAGCTGTCAACAAGCTCCGCCTCGTCGAGCCACAGGGCGAGCTCGCCCAGGCCGCCCGCGCCGTCGGCATCTGCCTAGGCGACTGAATTTGTGAATGGTGATTCGTAAATGGTAAGTCGTTTCACCAATCACCATTCACCACTCACTACTTACTCTTCTCCATGTCCACCGATCCGCTCCTTCAACTCCTCCGCACCAAGGCCCGCTATTCCCATTCGGAAATAGCGGACCTGCTTTCGTTGACCCCCGACCAGGTGAACGTGCGGATCGCCGCCTGGGAAAAGGACGGCACGATTCTCGGCTATCAGGCGGTCGTCGATCCGGAAAAGGCGGACGCGGATGCCGTGTCGGCCTTCATCGAGGTGAAGGTCACCCCCGAACGCGGCGGCGGCTTTGATCGTCTGGCGCTGCGCATCGCCCGCTTCGATCAGGTGACGAGCTGCTACCTGGCCAGCGGTGGCTATGACCTGATGGTCGTCGTCGAAGGCGGCGATCTCCGCGAGGTCGCGCGCTTCGTATCCGAAAAGCTCAGCACACTGGACGGAGTGCTTTCCACCGCCACGCACTTCCGCCTGA
>JANOKL010000391.1:0-3459 GCA_031419215.1 Luteolibacter sp.
GTGGTCTCCCACGCGCACCAGCTTGTCGATGCGCGAAACGCCGACATAGACCGACGCCGGATGAACGGTCGTGGTGGTCGAGGCGGTGAGCGTCTGGTTGTTGGCGTCGGTGACTTCGGTGCTGATCGTGACCTCGCGGGCCGTCGGGAAATCGCCCTGCGGCAAATCGACCGAGAAGGTGCTCTTGCCGGCCGCATCGAGCGTGGCCTCGCCGTTGACCGTGGTGGTCTGGCGATCGCTGTCGTTGTCCCAGCGGTAGCTGAAATAGTGATACCAGTAGTGCCAGTCCTCGGTGCGATGATTGCCAAAGAGGAAGTCGCGGTAGTTCTCCGGGTAGGGATTCACATCCTCAACGTTCGAATACCAATGCGCGGACCCTGCGGCGACCGGCTGGCCTTGATAATAACGGGCGGAAAGATCGAGCCCGACCTTGGTGCTGCCCGCTGCCGTATCGACGAACTTCTGCTCGACCTCGAAGGCATTGCGGCGGAACTCCTCGACGCGGAACTCGAATTCGAATTGCGCGTTCGCCATGATCTTTTCCTTCGCCTCCCAATCGTTATCCCCCAGCGCTTCCGCACGGGTGATCTCGTCCGGGTATTTCAGGCGGATGCCATAGCGCCCGGTGGTTTCCTTCGAGGCCGGAATCTCCAGATCAAACGACCCGTTCGCGGAAAGCTTGAGGTCGCGGGTGAAGACTTCCTTCTCCGTCGGATCGACAATCACAAGTCGCGGTGAAGCGGCGTCCGCAGCGTCGATGGCATTGCCACGTTGCGTGCGGATGATGCCCTTCAGGCGGACCATTTCACCGGGCCGGTAAAGCGAGCGGTCGGTGAAGACCATCACGCGGCGCAGCTCGTCCGGCTGGGCATCCCAGGAATAGCGGACCGGGAAGCGCCACAGGCTGACGGTCGGCATCTGGCTGTCGAAGGTCGCGACATACTGGTCATCCCCGAGCGCGGCGCGGAGGTGGCGGGTGGTGTCGTTTCGCGGAACCGTGGCGAGTCCGTTGGCATCGGTGTTGACGGTCTGGAGCAGCTTGGCATCCTCACCATAGACCTCCAGTTTCGCTCCGGATAGCGGTTCGCCGGTGGTGCAGGAAAAGGCATAAACCTTGGCTTCGGTTTTCGTGAGCTTCCAGGCGAGTCCGATGTCGGTGAGCTGAATGAAGGCCTGCGCGGACGGGTTCGGCGGATCTTCGGAGTCAGGCTTTTCCGCTAGGGGCGTGCCGATGGCTTCTAGGAAAAACGCGGTGTGCTTCGGCGCACCCGGCAGCAGTTCATCCCAGGCAAGCGTGATCGTCTTCGAGGTGTCGATCACATCGCTCAGCGGCAGGGTCTTGTCGATGACCGAGGTACCCGAGATCAACTCGTAAGGCAGCGGCGCGACGGGTCGCACCGCAGTTCCGTTCGGGCCATTACCAGTGTAATGCCGGTAGCCTTGCAGGGCGCGGATGAGGTCGAGCCCGCTGAGCTGCTTGGCGCGCACATGCACGTCCTTCAGGTTGACGGTTTCCATCCGATACTGACGCGTCCCGGCGGCGAGCTGGGCTTCCTCCGTACTGGGCAGGCCGAGACTTGGATCGAGATGTCTGAAGACGAGTTGCTTCGTCACCCGCTCGACGAGCGTGCGATCATCGGACGAGGCGAAAGGCGCTTTCACCTCCAGCGTCCAAGCGTCCTGCTTGTTGAAATCCCCGAAAATCCGGAGCTGACGACCTTCGGTTTCCAGGCGCAGGTGATCCGGCATCGGCGACAACCAGACTCCTTCCGGCAGCACCTTGTCCGAGCTCAACTTGCGCAGCGGCAGGTTGAACGAGACCGAAAGGTATCGCGGCTTGTTAGGGATCGTGACGGCTTCCAGGCCAGACGCCTTGAAGGGCTCGATCGTGCCGACCGTCCTCTGGATCGTCTCCGCCAGCTTCGTGGTCTTCGTCAGGTTCGGTAATCCGGCGGTCACCGTCAGTTGCCAATCCTCGCCGACCGGCAACGGATTGATCGGCGAAACGATCAGCCCCTGCGGGAAAACTTCCTTCTCCGGCTTAACAGGCTTTTCCCCCTCGGGCTTCGGCTTGCGGGCGGTTTCAAATCGCTGGTTCCAGGTTTCCCCATCGAGCCTCAGCGAGGCGATCGTTCCATTCGTCACGCTTTCCGCACGGGCGGAAACCCTCCTGCCGGCCTTGTCGACGAACGAGAAGAAGTTCGCCGTCGCCGCAGGATCGACGGCATCATTGAAGCGCACGACCCACGAGGTCGTGCGTTGGGAAACGTCCTCGTCATAGCCGCTCAGTCGGCGGTAGTTGTCGAGCTGGAAGGGCGTCGTCGCGACGGTCGCGATCAGGCCTTCCGGCACCAGCGACTTGTCGAGATGCTTGTGGCCGCCTCGGACGGTGAACTTGTAGCTGGTCCCAAGTGCCGGGACCTTGTCCGGCAGGAACTTCGCGACATTGGGCGACTTCCATTCCAGTTTTCCCGGCAGCTCGGGTTCGACGAGCAGCCAGTCATTGGCAACGGTTTTACCGACGGACTCATCCGGCACAACGGCGCGGTCGAGGATCAATTCGATTCCACTCTCGGGAGCAAGTGTGGGGGTCGAGACAAACAGGCGCGGGGCAGCCAGGAGGCTGGTGGTTCCCACGCTAAACGCCAGAACGGCGGAATTGAACGTTTTCATTGGGGTCAGGAAAGTCCTGATGAAGGCGTATACGAATTCGCGATATGAATCATGCAGCGTATTCAAATCTGTTTGAAATTAATTTGTAATCGCACAAATCACCTCTCCCCCGGGCTTGCGGCCTGCCCTCGGCCTGCGCTAGGAACACCCCGTGTCCGCAAGAAACATCGTCTACTTCGATCTCGAAACCCAGCGCAGCGGCGGCGACGTCGGCGGCTTCGCCAACAAGGGTAAAATGGGCATCTCCATCGCAGTCACCTACAGCACCGCCCGCGGCACTTATGAGATGTATCTTGAAAACGAGTTGGACAAACTCGGCGAGGAACTCTGCAAGGCTGACCTCGTCGTCGGCTGGAACCACCTCCACTTCGACTACCCCGTTTTACAACCCCACATCTTCCCCACCCTCACCGAGCAGACGATCAACCTCGACATGATGGCAGACTTGGAAACCAAGCTCGGCTTCCGCCTCAAGCTCGACTCCGCCGCCTCCGCCACCCTCGGGACCGGAAAAACCGCTGACGGGCTCGACGCCCTCCGCTGGTGGCAGGAGTACAAGAAAACCGGCGACTTCGCGGTGCTCCGCAAAATCGCCGAATACTGCGCCTACGACGTGAAGGTCACCAAGTGCGTCCACGAATACGCCATGGAACACGGCCACCTCAAATACGAGGACCGTGGCGGCCAGCTCCAGCAGGTCGAGGTCGACTGGAAATGACCGGAAAGCCGGGAAATCAAAGGATTCCCATGGTCTTCAAGACGGTGAAGATCGCCCAGCAGAAGGTG
>JANOKL010000392.1:0-8581 GCA_031419215.1 Luteolibacter sp.
ACAGAGATCCATTCTGATTCTTTGTGATCTTTGTGTTCCAAAATCGTCCTATCCTGGAAGAGTCACGAATTGAGCCCCTTCTTCAACCATGAGGAATACCGTGGGCTCGTATTTCAACAGCGCGAAGTTCCGGGTGATCAGTTCTTCGGATTCGGCAATGCTTTCGCACTTTCGGGTTTTCTTCCGCCAGATCTCGTTCGTCCGGTAGAACCTTTCTCCGATCTTGAGGAATGCGTGATCCTTCTCGATGACCCGGTACTTGTGCTCAAGTTCGTCGGAACAGCGCAAATCCCCCTCCAGCGTCTTCTCGGTCAACCACAGCCGGATCTGAAACGTCCATGACGTCCGGTTCTCGAACTGGTAGTCGACGTAGTTGTAAAAAATGGCCGCGCCGGTTCCGAAAGGAATGATCCGGCCCTCGTCCGGAAAGGGGTCGAAGCTATGCTGGCTGCGCTCCACCACCGTGAGTGGGCTGTGCAGGAACAGCCAGTGAAGCAGGTTGGCGATCTGGCAGATGCCACCGCCCACACCGCTGCGCGCCTCGCCTCGGCAAAGTTCAAGGCCCTCGACGAAACCACGACGACGTGTCGGCTTTCCGACCAATTTGCAGAACGAGAAAGTTTCGCCTGGTCGAATCAGGACTCCATCCAAACAGGAAACGGCGACTTTCAGGTTGGTGATCTTGTTCACCTGCAACTGGGGATCGCTGTCGCCCAACTTCCGAATCAAAAGGGACGAGTGTCGGTCAGCACGGTAAGGCAGGGAATCGGCAATCCTGACGGCCGTATAGGTCCTGCCACTTCTCCACCACTGGAAACGCCGTTTCAGACGGTAGAGTCCAGTGGCCAGCCGATAGACCCATGCGCTGCGATGACTCAATCGCGTGCGCCCGACACTCGGAAGTGGATGCGGAATGGAGATCTGGCGGGAGGTCATCGTTGGAGTTCCGTGAAGGCTTCATCACCCGAAAGATTGAAATCTATTTACCACAAAGAGCACAGAGAACACAAAGAATCAGATCTGGTCTTTGTGTTCTCTGTGCTCTGTGGTTCAAACTCTTCTCACTTCCTCACCAACAGACTCTTCCCGGTCATCTGCACGGGCTGCGAAAGGCCGAGCATTTCGAGGAGGGTCGGGGCCAGGTCGGCGAGGATGCCGTTGTTGACCGTGTAGTCATCGGCATCATTGGCGACGTAGATCGCGTGGACGAGGTTCGTGGTGTGCGCGGTGTTCGGCGAGCCATCGGGATTCCGCATGTACTCACAGTTGCCGTGGTCGGCGGTGATGAGGAGCTTGCCGCCGAGACGCAGGGTCTCGGTGACGATCGCCTCCACGTCGGCGTCGATCGTTTCGCAGGCCTTGACCGCCGCTTCCACGACGCCGGTGTGGCCAACCATGTCGGGGTTCGCGAAATTGAGGATGACAAGGTCGTAGTCCTTCAGCTTCTCCACTACGATGCGGGTGACTTCCGGTGCGCTCATCTCCGGCTTGAAATCGTAGGTCGGCACGTCTTTCGGCGATTGGACGATCGAACGATCCTCACCGGGAAACGCCACTTCGGCACCGCCATTGAAGAAGTAGGTGACGTGCGGATACTTTTCCGTTTCTGCAATGCGGAGCTGGGTCTTTCCTACCTTGGAAACAACTTCTCCGAGCACCATGTCGAGCGTCTGAGAGTCGAAGATCACCGGCACACCGTAGGTTTCGTCATATTCGGTCAGGGTGACGAAGTGGACCTTTGGAGTCACCACGCGATCGAAGCCGGAGAAGTCCGGCTTGAGAAACGCTTCGGAAAGCTCGCGGGCACGGTCGGCACGGAAATTGAAGAACAGGATCACATCGCCATCGCGGACAAGCTGCTCGTCGGGCTGGGTGAAGACCATCGCCGGCATGAACTCGTCGGTCTTGTTCTGCTCCTTGTAGCAATCGGCCACGGCCTCGCTGGCCAGCACGTTGCGTGGCGCACCGATGCCTCGAACGATAACGTCCCAGGCGAGTTTCACGCGGTCCCAACGCTTGTCGCGGTCCATGGCGTAGTAACGGCCGACGACCGTGGCGATGCGCGCTCCGCATTTCGCCGCCTCGTCCTCGACCTTCGAAAGGTATCCCGCGCCGCCGGTGGGCGAGGTGTCGCGACCGTCGGTGATCGCGTGGATGCAGATGTCCTTCACGCCGGCCTCATGGGCGAGCTTCACCATGGCGATGAGCTGGTCCTGGTGGCTGTGGACGCCGCCGTCGGAAACGAGGCCGATGAAATGCAGGCGGCTGGATTTCGCCTTTTCCATCGTCTCGACGAACACCGGATTGGTGCCGAGGGTCTTCTCCTCGATGGCGAGATTGATGCGGGTGAGGTCCTGGTAAACGATCCGCCCGGCCCCCAGATTGAGGTGGCCGACTTCCGAATTCCCCATCTGTCCGGCGGGCAGGCCGACGTCGAGACCGGAAGCGCTGACAAGGCCCTTCGGATACTTTTCCAGCATCACGTCGTGAAAGGGCGTGTGCGCGAGCAGGGTCGCATTGCCGTCTTTCACGGCGCTTGCCTTGCCTCCGGGGTTCACGCCCCAGCCGTCACGAATGATGAGCACCACTGGTTTCTTTGCCATGTCGGGGACGGTTTAAGTCACAGTCGCCTCAAGTTCCAAGGGCCAAGGCGAAAAATGTTCGAAACATTGCGGGGAGATCGGCAGGCTCGCCGCATGAACGACGATCTTTTGCCTGAGCTGGTGGCCGCCGTGGAGCAGCAGCTCGCCTCGCCGCAGACGAAATACCTGGCGAAGACCTTAGAGCGTCTCACCAAGGTCGGCCTGGCCGACATCGAAGCGAAGGAACAGATCGCGATCTGCCTCGGCCAGGAAATGGATGCGACGTATCGCAAGCGCCGCGGCTTCGACGAAAAGTCCTACAAGGAACTCCTCAACGGCCTGCCGATGGTGGCGGCGGACGAGGAGGAGTGAAGCCTTGGACTGCGGTGGGAAACTCAGTGCCACACCGCTTTTGGGCTCTTTCGATCATCTCGATGAGGGGCGAATGTGAAGTCGCGAGGCCCCCGCCACTCGCCGCCGATGTTACGATGCGCGGACTGACCCCGGCCAGCACGCGACCTCGAAAGGAAAAATGCACGCGAGCGCGTCGAGATGCTTGGCCATCTTGAAGCGCCGCCCTGCCTTCCACGCCCAGATTTGCGGTGAGATGTAGAATAGCAATTTCACCGGCGCGCTCGCCTTCGCCGCCAGCCCGCTTTCGTTCAGCGACGCGCCGAGGCGCAGGTTAAAGCCCGGATAGTCCACGAAACACACCGCCTTCGGCCGATGTTCACTGATCCAGCGCAGCGTCTCAGCGAAGAGTGCCTTGAAAAATCCATAGTGCCTCAACACCTAGACAAATCCTACCACCGACGACGCCGTAAGGTCACCCCCCTTTTCCCCGCCCTCCGATCCGGCCAACGGCTGTTTCAGGAGCCTCCCGCCAAAAGCAAATTCCTAGCAGTAAGCAATTTCCTAGCAGTAAAATTAGAACAACCCCGCCCGCGGGCACCGCTTCCCCGCCTGATTCCTGAACCAAACAACACCATGAAACGCATCCTACTGCCATTCGTATCCCTGCTGACCGCCCTGGTACTCCCCGGTTGTCTGCAACAAGCCACCACCATCCATCTCAACAAGGACGGCAGCGGCACCATCGTCGAGGAAACCACCTTCGGCGCCCAAATGAGCGCCATGCTCGGCGACCTCGGCGGCGAAGGCGCCGAAGCCAAAGACCCGCTCAAGGAGCTCGCCTCCCCGGAGAAAGCCAAGGCCCGCGCCGCCAAGCTCGGGGAAGGCGTCACCGTCGAGAAAGCCGAAACCATTGAGGTCAACGGCAAGAAAGGCGCCCGCGTCACCTACCACTTCGCCGACATCCACAAGCTCCAGTTCACCACTTCCGGCGATCTCGGGGTTGCATTGCCCGAGGCGCCCGGCAGCCCTGCGGCGGACAAGCCCGTTGAAAAGCCGACCACCTTCAAATACGCCGACGGCGTGCTGACCCTCACCAGCCCGGAGCAGAAGAAACCGGACGCCGGCGACAAGAAGCCCGAGGGCGACGCCCCCGCCGATGAGGCCCAGGCCGCCCAAATGGAAGCCATGATGACGCAAATGGGCGACATGAAGATGAGCCTCAAGCTCGTCATCGAACCCGGCATCGCCGAATCCAACGCCACCTACGTCGATGGCAACACCATTACCCTCATTGAAATGGACATGGGCAAGGTGCTCAAGACCCCCGGTGCCATGAAGAAGCTCAAAGGCGTGGACCAGAAGGATCCGGAGGCCGCCATGACCGCGCTCAAGGGTGTCGATGGCATCAAAGCCGAAGCGAAAAAGGAAATCACCGTCAAGGTGAAGTAACCGCCCACTCTTTCGATCATCTCGATGAGGGGCGAATGTGTAGTCGCGAGGCCCCCCGCCACTCGCCGCCGATGTTACGATGCGCGGACTGACCCCGGCCAGTGACCCCGGCCAATGTGAAGCCGCGAGGATCTCTCCACTGACACTTGTCTGAGATGTGGATCTGCGAGAATCCTTTCATTCAAATCAGATCGAGTCCGAATTTACCAGCTTAACCGTAATATTGCCACGCGGCGACGCCACATTTTTATTAGATAAAAAATAATATCTGGCTTTAATCTCCTTGCCGGGAGCATGAGGATCAGGTCCTATAAGTCCAATATTGCTCGAATATCTAATTAAGTCATTTAAATTACCGCTAAATAGCCGAACTTTTTCACCAGGATTGAGATTTAATTTTACCGACTCAGATAGTCCTTTTTTTGATAGCAAACTTTTAGAGGTTGTGGCTTCCAGAGGTAGATTTCCAATGTTTTCAATAAAGACATCAATTGAGGAGTCGGGACTAATTGATTCTGATGTCGATGGTAAATCATCGGCAATCAAAAACAAGTTCCAGGACGTTGGATAACTTTTTAGAGTAGCTTCATAGACGAGTGGACGGCTAGATTGAATTACATTAAATTGACCCAATCTCTCGCTGTTATGTCTAGTAATGAGACAACTATTCAAAGAGAAGATCGAAAGAAATGAAAAAGCTGTCAAATATTTTTTCATGGAAAAGCTAAATATTTAATTAGCGGGCTGTCGGGGCTGGTCGGGAATCTTTGATCGGAGATGGTGAATCTGCTCCCGGATGATTTCCCCCAGCATGATCAGCATTTCTACCAATTACTCTCGCCATAACGCGAATGAACGTGTTGCTATTATTTCCCGGTGGCGCTTCGTATTTCGAATTGGGCCAATTTTGAAGAATAGAACCCTTTTTGCCATGTTCGGCATACGGATATTTTTTTGCAGCCGTTACAATTGAACTCCACTTGGATTTGACGTCTTTTTGGTCGCTTCCATATATAACGTATTCGTGATTTGGTCGGTTGTTATCATCGATAATAAAGCTCACCGATGTATAATTCCAATATTTTACTCTTCTTGTGCCACGCGGACCCCTAGCTACTGTGGTCGTGCCGGAATAGCCGTATACGTTGTCAACATTACTTAATTCTCTCGACTCAATTTTTTTACTCCCCTGAGGCAATTCGGAACTTGAAAACTTATCGCCTTCTTTTGCGCAGCCGCTGTAAAGTTCAATTGAAAAATGAGAAAACAAATTTTGGGGCTCAATTACGGCACCTCGGGATCCAATTGTGATAAAGTCTAGTCCAAGGAAATCTGAGTTGTTGACTCCATCATTCTCCACAAACCCATACAAATTCACCCCGCCCTCTTCTTCAATCGGATCCCGTGATGGCCACCGGCCTGTCACGGGATCATAAAAGCGGTATGCGTAGTAAGTCACACCCGACCTAAAAGCCTGTATTTCCGGGGATTTTGGTGGAGTCTCGGAGTTGTCGAGAATGGGGTATCGTGCTGATGGTCGGCCATTTGGTGGCGGTTGGTTGCCTGGCGCTGGCGCGCTTCCAGCAGTCGGATCGTCGTCTGCCGGGAAGTCGTGACGCAGGGCCTCTTGGTCCGCCGATGGGGCAGTTGGGGTGCATATTTGTGGCTCCTGCTGGTGATGAAAGGGCCGCGCCTGCACTTCTGGAACTTCCAGTTGATTCAGGCGACCGTGCGGGTGGCAGCGGCTGTGAATCTCTCGAAGGGCATCAATGTGGACGTGGGTGTAGATCTGGGTCGTTTCCATCCGGGCATGGCCCAGCATTTCCTGAACATAGCGAATATCTGCCCCTCCCCGGTGCATGTCTGTGGCGCAGGAGTGACGGAAGAGGTGGCAGGAGCCGGGTTTGTCGATCCCGCAGCGGACCATTAGCTTTTTGATCCAGTTACCCAAATAGTCGGGAGTGAAGCGGGTGCCGTATCCACTGAGGAAGAGGGCCGTTTGCTGCGGTAGATAATGGAAAAGTGGTCGGGACTGCATCAGGTAGAGATCGACCCAAGCAGCGGCGCGCTCGCCAATCGGCAGCATCCGGCATTTTCCTCCCTTGCCTTTGCGGACGAGCAGCGTGCGGGTAGAGCCATCATAGTCGCCCATGTCGAGGCGGGTCATTTCGCTGCGTCGAATGCCAGTTGAGTAGAAGAGTTCGAGGATCGCGCGGTCGCGCAAGCCGAACGGGTCGCCAGGATTAGGGACGGCAAGGAGGTTCTGGATTTCCTGCGGGTTTAGGGCCTTGGGGAGTGAGCGGGCTTGCTTTCGGGGAAGGTCGAGATCAGCCGCTGGGTTGGCGGGAATGGCACCGGAGCGACAGAGCCAGGCGAACAATCGGCGGATACAGCCGAGTCGGGCGAGCTGGGTGTTGACGACGAGGGGTTCGCCACTGCGAGGGCTGCGATAGTGGTGGAGAAACCTTTGATACGCCTCAAGATCGCTGCGAATGAATGCAATGGGATCATGAATGTCACGCGATTCTGCCCAAGCAGCAAACTGTCGCAGGGCCCAGCGATGGGCCTCAATGGAGGCTGGGGAATAGGCACGAGCGGTGAGGTGGGAGAGAAATGCAGACGCGTGCGCCGCGATCCCTAGAGGAATTGTAGCTTCTTGGGATTTGGTCACGCCGCCTTTGCGGCGTCCGCGCATGGCGACGAGGTTGGGAAGTCCGGGTTGACCTGGCATGGCTGGGGCATAGACGGGAAAGGGAGTCATGGCTAGAGCCGGTTCCGTGGGTATGGATTCGTCAATGGAGGCGACCTTGTAATGATTACACCATCCCTGCGCCTCTGAATCAACGCCTGATTCGCCCGATGAGGCAAGAGGCGAATTGAGGAACGATCAACGGGAGAGTGACCCCGAATCGGAGTCATGGCCGATTTTGTCACCTGTCGTCGGGTCCGTAATCAAAAATAATTCCAGAATCACATCTTTTGTATTGTCGTCATCTGTGACTTGGGCTTGTTATTGATTTCATGAAAGTTACTGATTTGTCACAAAGTGCTTTATCTGCAAGAAAAAGCGGTCGTTTTCGGATCAGTTTTATTCTTCTATCAGTCGCCATTGGGCTTGTGATCTTTTATGGATGGCCGGGCGACAAGGTGCGCCAAGTTGCAGACAATGAGAAATCTCAATCGAAACGTGCTGCTGCCAGTGACGGGGGAAGGAATGAGCATGGAGCTAACTCTCCGAATGCGTCTTCAGGCTCCCAGCCCTCCGTTGGTATTGTCGATACTGCCGAGTCGCGCGCCACCCGCCGTCGCGAGGCCCTTGCCAATCGTTCGCGGGCTCCCAAGTCGGTGATTGACCCCATGGCTTCGTGGTCCGATCAGCCGCCGTGGCCGGAAGGCCCCCGGCTCTATGCCGAGGTCGAGACTTCCTCGAAAAAATACATCAACCTCCGTCCGGATGACTATGTTGTAATGCCCCGTATCCAGACTGCTCCCGGCGAGCTGCTGGAAATCAAGATCACCCTGCCCGAATCCGAACCTGGAGAAAAAATCCACGTCGAGCTTCCCAACGGTGGCTCCTTTTCAGACTCGGAAGTGGTAGGCCGGATCTATGATATTGAGGTTGGAAAATCGTTCTCTTTCAGCATTTTCGCCGACGACGCCCGTGGCAACTGCAACGTGAAAATGCGTCATCAAGGCCATACCCGTTCCATTCCCTTGTGGGTAGGCGAGCCCGAGGAAAACGGTTCCTGAAGCTCCAAGTCACTCTTTCGTCATCCCTAAACTTTTCCGGTTCATCCCAATCTCACTTTTTTCCATGAAATCATCGCTTTTCTTCAAGGCCGCGCTGCTACTTACTTTACTAGGCTTTCCGACCGTTCGGGCAGCCGATCCAAAGTATATAGTTGGGCTCAAATCCTGCGCGTTTCCAAACAAACCCGATCCCGAGGAGCAATGCCCAGATTGCAACCATCCATCCGGCGATGGTGGCTCTGCATCACAGGGGCCGTCGCCCACGGCAGCCTCGATTACCGCAGCATGTGAGGTGGACTACCCTTCAAGAATCATCGGAGCGAACCACGGCGGAGCGCTCTTGAATACCACCGACCTTGAGATTTCCGGCGCAGTCAGCGGCATTCCGCTCAACTTCACCCGCTACTACAACAGCCGCGATGCAGAAACCTCCGGCGACCTCATGG
>JANOKL010000393.1:0-15853 GCA_031419215.1 Luteolibacter sp.
CCGGCTGGGTGGCCAGGTGCTCGGGCGCGGGATGGGTCTCGGTGGTGAGGACCTCGGTCCGCCGGAAACCCAGCCCTGCGGCGAAAACCGCAAGAAAGCCCCAGGCCCCGATCGCTTCCGCGCTGGCATACGCGAGTGCGATCAGTGCCAGCGCGAGAAAGTCATCGGGCGCACCCGTGTGCGGATTCCAGCTCCGCAGGCGGATGGCGAAGTGACCGATCCATTTTCCCAACAAGTATCCCAGCGACAGTCCCGCGGGGATGGCCCAGATCAAGCGGTGCAGCGCCCAACCCGCTGTCCACTGGTCGACGCTGCCGTGCTCCATCCACAGGAGCGCGAAGATCACGAAGGGAAAGGCGGCCCCGTCATTGAAACCCGCTTCACCGGAGAGCCCGTAGCGCATCCGGTCCTGATCCTGGGCGTCGTTGACCGTGACCATCCCGGCAAGCACCGGGTCCGTCGGGGCGAGCACCGCGCCAAGCAAAAAGGCTGCCGGCCAGGCCAGGCCGAGAACAAAATGGCTGAAAACCGCCACGCCCGCGATGGAGGCCAGCATCACCGGGCCCGCCAGCAGAAAGGCCCCGACCCATGCCGAATGCGTCAGCGGCAGGCGAAGCTTCAGTCCGCAGACAAAGAGCGAGATGATCACGGCGACCTCGGCCAGGTGCTCGAAAACCACCGCTTCACGGATGAAATCGACTGCGGTCAGATTCAGCCACAGCGGACCAATCGCCAGTCCAAGGGAAAGGTAGATGAGCGACGAAGTCACCGGCAAGCGCCGCAAAAACCCCGACAAAAGCGCCATCACCAGCAACAGGCCTCCTGCCAACGTGATCCAAGCCAGGAAACTCATGCGGATGGGAGGCGGGTCGGAGCGGGGAGATTGGAATGGGGTGTCCGCAGCGGAATTTCAGCACTCCAATGGATTGCTATTTGATGTCCGGTGCCGGCGGCGGGTTCCGAAACGCTAACCGGCTTTTTCCGGAAAGAGAATCGCGCAGCCGAGGGAGGATGGCGGACTTGATGAGGGCAGGGGCGATCGATTTCCCCAACACCCCGAGGACGCCCAGAAGACCTGCGCCGAGCAGCGGCTTGGTCACGGCGGCTGTCGCGTGAGGGTGTACCTGCTCCGGTTGCCGTTTGCCTCGGAAAAGAGTCAACGCGGGAATGATCCCCGCCGTGAAGGCAAGGGAGACCAGCAGGCTTGGATGGCGATCGACCGTGCGGTGGATGACTTGTGCGGGCGTGAGTCGCTCCCGCAACTGATGCAGTCCGGCGCGGATTTCGGCGCGCGCTTCCGAAAGCGTGGCGAGCGCCTGCTGCTTCAATTCTTCGTTGTTCGGGTTTTCAGCCATGTCCGGTCTTTGTTGAACTCGTTGATACTTTCCGCAAACCAGCGTGCCGTGGTGAGGCGTCTCCACATCAGAAGTCCTGCCGCCACGGCGATGAGGAGGTGCAAGCCCCCGGTGACACCCGCTGCCTTCAACCAGGACCAACCCAGCCAGTGGGTGAGCGCTCCGACCAGTGTCGTCGCGAGCAGCAACCAGCCCGCGAAAATGGCCACCACGGCCACCGCCAGCCAGATTCCCAGGCTGATGACGTGCTGGAGGGCTTCCCTCGCCTCGATGCCGAGGAGCAGGCCCCGGCCTTCGAAATATTTCAAGATCGGTGCCAGCACCGGGTGCCATGGCGGGGCATCGTTGTCATGACTTGCCGCCGGTGCCGTGGGGGCGCTGCCTGCGGCGGGGGCGGCGGCCGGCAATCCTTGTTGGGCGCGGTCCGCGGTGGTCACACGCTCCGCATGGGCCGCCGGTTCCGTGACGCAATCGTCGGCATCGGCATACACCTGGGTGAACTCGGCGCCGAAGAATAAAATGCATGAGGTGTAGTAAACCCACAGCAGCAGCAGGACGACCGCTCCCGCCGCCCCATACGCGCTGGCGGCACCTTCCCGCCCGAGATACCAACTCAAACCGGTCTTGCCGATCTCAAACAACAGCGCGGTGATGAGCGCTCCGAACCACACATGCCGCCACCGGATCTGCGCGTCTGGCAGCACTTTGAAGATCATGGCAAAGAGGATGGTTACGAGGCCCAGTGAAATGACAAAGGCGGCCGCAGCACCCACGAAGGCCGGAAACGGCAACGCACTTTCCAGGCGCTGATTCAATCCCGCAATGGCCGTGCTGAGCAGCAGCGAAACCAGCAGCAGGAACCCAATCACGAGCACCATCCCGAAGTTCATGAACTTCCCGCGCACCATTGCCAGCGCGCCTCGGCCGGGCTTGGGCTTCACGCCCCAGATGGTGTTGAGTGCGTCCTTGAGCTGGCCGAACACGCCCGATGCGCCGAGCAGCAGCATCACGAAACCCGTCACGGTCGCCATGACGCCTTGGGAGGGCTTGGAGGCGCTTTCCACCATGGATTGGATGGCCTCAGCAGATTGAGGGCCCACGTAGCCCTTCAGCTCGCCATAGAGTTGGCCGCTCACGGCTTCCCTTCCCATCACCAGGCCCGCGATGCCAATGGTGATCACCAGCAGCGGAGCGATGGAAAAGATGGAGTAGTAGGCAAGCGCCGCACTGAGCCGCAGTGCCTTGTCATCCATCCAGCCACTCAAGGCGCGCTTCAACAGACTGAGCCAGCGGTTCTCCATGATTGCTCTGAAGTTCATGCAGTTCGGCGGTGGGAACGGGCAGTCCTGGGCCGCGGGCTCCGGGGCGCACACGGCATGTTCCGCCAGGTTGGAGCTGGAATGAAACCCGTCTGGCGAACCAGACGGGTGATAGGTCATCCCGTCACTGGCAGGGCGGTCTTATCTGCCGTCGCCGTCAGCATCGCCAGGCAGGGCCCGCTCCACGCGATGCCAGCCGGCCCGGACCGCGTGGCGGGCATCTTCCCAGCGCAGCCGGGATCCAGGGTGCTTCTCGGCCCAGGTCCGGGCGAGTTCAGGCTCCGCATCCTCGAAGGCGCGTCCCTGGCTCTGACCATAGCCCTCGTAGCCCATCTGATAAGCGGGCTGATAATCTTCATAATTGTAAGTCGGATCGTGATAGATTTCCTTCTGGTGGTTCTCCTTCCAGAAGGTGTCCTCCGCCGTGGGATTCACCACTTCACCTGCCGCATGGCCTCCGGCCGCGCCAACAAGGGCTCCGACCAATCCGCCCACGACCATTCCAACGGGGCCGCCAAGGGCTCCGATGGCAACGCCCGCCGCCGCTCCTCCGGCACTTCCCAAGCCAGTGCCCAAGGGATGGGAACCCGGTTCGCCGGTGATGGGGTCGCGGTTGGCATTTTCGTTCAAAACTTCATGAGATGGGTTATCTGTTTTCATAGCATGATTTCATTAGCAACCGACACGCCATGACGTCCCGAGTCTGATGATGATGAAGGAAACCTTGAGGACAGCGGGAAAAGTCCAATCTCAAGGCGATGTCGGCAGCTCCTTGCCAATCCGGCATTGAGGCATAACGCATCGAATCGTTGCAAAAGGTCGGTTGGATCCTCAGGGTGCCTTGCGACTCTGTGAAGCGGTGATCCTTGATCGAGGATACACGACGCACTGGCGTGAATCCATCGACCGGAGATGCTGCCGGTTGGCTTCTGCTACGCTGATTTCCCAATAGCCTGCCATGGCAGGTGATGGGTTCACGGTCCGTGAAGGAACGGCCGGTGTGCGCACGGAGGGCTCAGGCTGCTCCCTCGCAATGCTTCGGGAGTTGGACGGTGAACGTGGTTTCCTGGCCGGCGGATGCGACGGTGATGGTGCCGCCGTGGGCGGTGGCGACCTCGCGGGCGATGTAGAGGCCCAGGCCTAGGCTGCCGAGGGTGGTGGAGGGCTCCGGGGATTCTGACGAGCTGTGGCGCTTCATGGGATCGAAGATGACGCCGAGTTTTTCCTCCGGGATGGTCGGGCCGTAGTTTTGGACGGTCAGCAGGACGTCGTCGCCGGGGCAGGAAGCGCAAAGGGTGATGGGCGTGGTGGGGGAGCCATGCTGGACGGCATTTCCGATGAGGTTCGAGATCAACTGGCGGAGCCGGCCGCTGTCCCAGGTGCCGTCGAGGCAGTCGTGCGGGGCGCTGAAAACAAAGCTGCGGTCGGGGTGGATGGTCTGCATTTCCGCAAGCACCTCGCGGCAGAGCGGCAGGAGGTCCATGGGCTTCGGGGAAACCTCCATGCGGGCTCCGAGACGGGCACCAGTGAAGTCGAGGATGTCGCGGATAAGGAGGTTCATCGCATCGAGGCTGGAGCGCATGGTGAGCGCCATTTGCCGGGAGCGGGGGTCGAGCGTGTCGGACTCCGCGAGGACGTGGGCGAGGAGGGTGGCGGAGCAGAGCGGGTTGCGCAGGTCGTGGCCGAGGATGCCGAGGAAGTACTCACGGGAGGCATCGACCTTTTCGGCGAAGCTGGAGATGGACTCGGCGAGCGATTGGTCGATGGCCTCGTTGAAACGGGTGATGTCCTGCATTTCCTGATCACCCGGCTCCGGCACGGTGAGGATCCACAGGTGGATGACACTGGAGCGGAGGGCGCGATACTCGGCAACCAACTCACGAAGCTCAAAACCAGAGGAAAGGCGGCTGACGGCGTGCAGGTGCGAGGCCTTGTCGATCCGTTCGCTGGCTGAAACAGTCGCGCCAGATTCGCCTCCTGCGAGACCCTTGGATTTGGCGGCGCGTTCGGATTCCGACTGGGAAGTCTTCATCTCCATGGCCACCGCCTTGAGCATGTCACCGGCATGGTCGCGCAGGACGCTGCGGCTGGCGGTGGGGCCCGGCCAAATGCTGCGGGCGAAGCTTTCCCACTCCTTCAGGATCGGCTCGGTGTGGGTGAGGATGAAGTCGGCGAGCGTCATGACCCATCCTTGCAAATGGATCGATTGACTAGCTAGGCAAAAGGAGGGAAAGACGTTGAAAGGGAAGAGTGGGGGGCTGCCGGTATTCGAGTTCCAATTTTTCGGAGGGGGAGACAAGGATCGCCGACCGGCAGCCTCCCCGCTCTAAATCAGGTCGGCGGGGACGTGGCCGCCATTCTCCGCGAGCTTCTTGAGGACTTGCTGGTGGAGCCAGACGTTCATCATGGCGGAGTCACCGGTATCCCCGGAATAATGGAGCTCGTGCGCCAGTTCCTTGCGCGCGGTCAGGCTGCTGTCCATGTCGAGGAGCTTCATGAGATCGACGATCGACCGTTTCCAATCGAGCGTCTCGTGATGCCGGGCGGCGAGACTGTTCAAGACGGCGGCGACGTCGACTTGGGGCGACGCCGGGGTCGGCTTGTTCGCGACCGGTTGATTGGTGGGGATCGGCGGAAGCGGCGGAGAGGAAGAGGCATTTCCCAGCATTGAGCCAGCCTATGAGCCGAGGCTGGTGCCGAGGCTGGTCCCCAGGTTGGAAGCGCGTGCGGCATCGGCCACAGGGGTGGCGGGTGGTGGTGGCGCAAGCGGAGGCTGTGAGGCGGAAGCGGAGGCCTCGTAACTGGTGAAGATTTTCGAGAGGATCGTTTTGAAAATGCTCATGTCGCTGGGTGGATGAGGTGCGGACGATGCTAACGAAGGGTCACTTGCGGATGACGAGGCGGTAAATCAGCAACAGGACGATGGCACCGATGACGGAGGCGATGAAACCGGCGGGATCGCCCGTCTGATACCAGCCCACCGCCCGCCCGAGGAATCCGGCGACGAAGGATCCGGCAATGCCGAGCACCATCGTGATGATGAGGCCGCCGGGGTCCTTGCCGGGCATGAGAAATTTCGCGACCGCGCCGACGATGAGGCCGATGATGAGCATCCAGAGGAATTCCATAATGGTAGTGGGTGGGTTTCTGCGGCGGGGGATCAACAGGTCGTTGAATGGTGCCAACGCAGGTGTCCTGACTTTTGCAGGGAGCGTGCCAGTGAGCCCGATCCCGCCGTTGCGGCATCTGCGGGGGTATGGGACCTGCTAGAGACGGGCAAAATGCGTGCGGGATGGCGTTTTTGCACGGTACCTAGCATGGGAACAGGTGCCCTTTCGAATGTGAGGTCGCCCTGCTTTTGGGGAGGTTTTCGAAAGGACTGGCGGAAGGCCTCGTTTTTACTTCCGGCACGGCTGGTGAACCTTTTAGCCTGTGGCCCCAACCCATTCTCAACCAACTCACCATGTCACGTCCCGTCACACTCTTCACCGGCCAATGGGCCGACCTCCCACTGGAAAAGCTTGCCCCGCTCGCGAAGTCGATGGGCTATGATGGCCTCGAACTCGCCTGTTGGGGCGACCATTTCGACGTCGATGCCGCCGCGACCTCGAAGGCCTACGTGAAACAGAAGTGGGAACTGCTGGCCGACCACGGTCTGACCTCGTTCGCGATTTCCAGCCACCTCGTAGGCCAGGCGATCTGCGACAACATTGACGAGCGCCACAAGTCGATCCTGCCTGCCGATGTGTGGGGCGACGGATCGCCGGAAGGCGTCCGCAAGCGCGCGGCGAAGAAGATGATCACTGCGGGCAAGGCTGCACGGGCCTTTTTCAACGCCAAGCCTGGCCGCAAGGGGGGGGATGACTTCCCGGCCGTCGTGAACGGCTTCACCGGTTCCTCGATCTGGCATTCGATTTACGCCTTCCCGCCGACCAGCCAGGCCTTTTACGAAAAGGGCTTCCAGGATTTCGCGAAGCGCTTCACCCCGATCCTTGATGCCTTCGAAAAAGTCGACGTGAACTTCGCCCTCGAAGTCCATCCGACTGAGATCGCCTTCGACATCGCCTCCGCCCAACGCGCGCTGGCGGCCGTGGGCAACCACAAGCGTTTCGGCTTCAACTACGATCCGTCCCACCTCGGCTACCAGGGCGTCGACTATGTGAAATTCATCCGCACCTTCGGCAGTCGCATTTTCCACGCCCACATGAAGGACGCTTGGTGGGGCCACGGCGACGGCACGGTCGGCGTCTTCGGCGGTCACACCGACTTCGGCGATGCCCGCCGCGCCTGGGACTTCCGCTCGCTGGGTCACGGCGACATCAAGTTCGAGGACGTCATCGTCGCCCTCAATGATGTCGGTTACAAGGGCCCGCTCTCGGTCGAGTGGGAGGACATCCGAATGGACCGCGTCCACGGCGGCACCGAGGCGGCCGCTTTCGTCCGCAAGCTCGACTTCACCCCGAGCACGCTGGCCTTCGACGCCGCGTTCGACAAAAAGAACCAGTAACTCCAACAACTTTTCCCAACTCATCATGTCCATCAAAGTCGGAGTCATCGGAGCAGGCGGCATGCTCCAGTATCATGCCGCCGGGTTCCGCCAGGCGGGCGCGGAAATCATCACCGTGGCGGACGCCGCAGCCGGTGCTGCCGCGAAGGCTGCGGAGAAGTGGGATATCGCCAAGGCCTATGAATCGGTCGAGGCTATGCTCGAAGGCAGCCCGGAGCTCGATGCCGTCAGCATCATCGTGCCGAACAAGTTCCACGCCCCGCTGGCGATCCAGTGCCTCAACGCGGGCAAGCACGTCTTCTGCGAAAAGCCACCGGCTCTGAGTGCCGCGCAGGTCGCCGAGATGATCGCCGCCGCCGACAAGTCCGGGAAGAAGCTGATGTTCAACTTCAACAACCGCGCCAGGCCCGAGTCGCAGGCGATGAAGGGCTACATCGACTCCGGCGTGGTCGGCACGATCAACTCCGCGCAGGCGAAATGGATCCGCCGCACCGGCATTCCGGGCTTCGGCGGCTGGTTCACCACCAAGGCCCTCTCGGGCGGTGGTCCGGTGATTGACCTGCTGCACATGATCGACCTCGCGCTCTATTTCATGGGCTACCCGGAACCGGCCCACGTGCTGGCCCGGACCTTCGACAGCTTCATCACCGACAAGGGTTTCAAAGGCCCCTGGGGTATCCCGGACCGCGCCGATGGCGTGAATGACGTCGAGGCCGCCGCGCACGGCGTGGTCACCTTCAAGTCCGGCCAGATCCTCACCCTCCAGGCCTCCTGGGCGGAAATGATCAAGCGCGAGGAAGTCTCCGTCGTCTTCCAGGGCACGGCCGCCGGTGGCAAGGTCGAGCGACTCTTCGGACGCGACGGACTCGACGAGACCGCGATCGACACCTGCGAACTCTACGTCCAGGAAAACGGCAACAGCGTGAACCGCTCGATCGTAACGCCTGCGTGCGAGGACATGGGCCGCATCGGCTCGGCGAAGAACTTCATCGAAGCCATCGAAGGCAAGGCCGCGGCTCTCAACTCGCCCGACCAGGCCCTCAAGCTCATGCAGATCATCGACGCCCTCTACGAATCCGCCAACACCGGCAAGCCGGTGTCGATCTAAGGATCGAAAGCACGAAGCACTAAATTCTAAATCCGAAACGAAGAGGAAGAGTCTTGCTGGCCACCGGCACCTAGCCCCTGGCCACTACTCTTCCTCACTTCCCACTTCCCACTTTTCACTTTTCACTCTCCACTTCCCACTCTTCACATGAACCGCAAACTCCGCATGGGCATGGTCGGTGGTGGCCGTGGTGCCTTCATTGGTGCCGTCCACCGCATGGCCGCGAACCTCGATGGCAAGATCGAACTGGTCGCCGGCTGTTTCTCCTCGAACCCGGAAAAATCGAAGCTCTCTGGTGAGGACTTCTTCCTCGATCCGGCCCGCGTTTACACCTCCTTCGAGGACATGGCTGCCAAGGAAGGTGCGCTGCCGGTTGGCGAGCGCATCGACTTCGTGACCATCGTCACCCGCAACGACCTGCACTACCGGGTGGCGAAGGCCTTCCTGGACGCCGGCATCCATGTGGTCTGTGAAAAGCCGCTGGCCTTCTCGCTGGCGGAGGCGAAGGAACTGAAGGCGATCGTCGACCAGTCCGGCCTCGTTTTCGCGCTGACCCACAACTACACCGGCTACCCGATGGTCAAGGAAGCCCGCGCGATGGTGAAGGCTGGCAAGCTCGGAAAGCTCCTCAAGATCGTCGCCGAGTATCCGCAAGGCTACGCCATCGGCGCCCTCAAGGATGCCGAGGGTGGTAAGATCTCAAACTGGCGCATGGACCCCAGCGTGGCTGGAGTTTCCAACTGCATCGGCGACATCGGATCACACGCCGAAAACCTCGCCCGCTACATCAGCGGGCTCGAACTCGAGTCCGTGGCGGCCGACCTCAACACCTTCATCCCGGGCAGACCGCTCGATGACGACGGCAGCATGCTGGTCCGCTACGAAGGTGGTGCGCGTGGCGTGCTTTTCGCCTCGCAGATTTCCACCGGAGACGAGAACAACCTCAACATCCGCATCTACGGCACCGAGGCCTCGATCGAGTGGCATCAGGAGCATCCGAACGAACTGATCGTGAAGTTCGCCGAGGCCCCGCGCCAGGTGTGGCGTCGCGGCAACAGCTACAACGGCCCCGAGGCATCGAAAAACACGCGCCTGCCTTTCGGTCATCCGGAGGCCTTCATCGAGGCCTTCGCCAACGTCTACCTCGCGGCGGCTGAAGCAATCTCCGACCACCTCGCCGGAACCTATCCGCGTGCGGAAGGCTATGACTTCCCGACCGTCGATGACGGCGTCGAAGGCATGGCCTTCATCGAGGCGGCGGTGAAATCATCCAAGGCGAATTCGGCCTGGACGGATCTTCATTGAGGAAGAGTTTTTAGGTTCAAGTTTTGCCTAGGGGCCAAGCGTTATGCGGCTTTGCCGGATTTAGTTTGAGTTCGCTAGCGCTCTCGCGGCGTTCAGTTTTCAGGAAAATAGGAGATTTCAACCACGGCTTCCCGGCGCTTTCCAACGTCGGAAAGTCGGAGATTGAAATGCGGCGGGTTCTTTCAGCGTAGCGGGAAGTTCCATGAAAGCCTCGCCCATCCTTTTGTCCTTGTTGTTAGCCGCCGCGCCTTTGCACGCGCAGGCGCCTCCTGCCGATGCTGCCGCCAAGATTGCTGCGGCCTTGCCGGAGAAGCCGTATGCGAAGCCCGCCAAGCCACGGAAGCTGCTGGTCTTTTCGGTGACGAACGGCTTCCACCACGCCTCGATCGCGACCGGCCAGCTTGCCTTTACGGAGCTCGGAAAGAAGACCGGAGCCTTCGAGACGGTGGTCAGCAACGATCTCGCCAACTTCGAGGCAGACGCCCTGAAGCAGTTCGATGCGGTGTGTTTCCTCAGCACCACCGGTGAGGTCTTCTCGCCGGGCAAGGAGCAGCTGAAGACGATGACGCCCGAGCAGGTTAAGGAAGCCGAGGCCAAGGCCGAGCAGCTCAAGGCGAACCTGATGGCGTTCATCAAGGAAGGGAAGGGCTTTGTAGGCATCCATTCCGCGACGGATTCCTGCTACAAGTGGCCGGAGTATGGCCAGATGATCAACGGATACTTCGACGGGCACCCGTGGGGCGCAGGCACACAGGTCAGCATCAAGGTGGAGCCCGGGCAGGAAAAGCATCCGCTGGTCGCCATGTTCGAGGGCAAGAACGTCGATTTCAAGGAGGAGATCTATCAGCTCAAGGATCCCTATGACTCGAAGAAGGTCGACATGCTGCTGCGCCTCGACAACGAGAAGACCAAGATCGACATCGGTGGCGTGAAGCGCGCCGACAAGGACTTCGGCGTCGCCTGGGCCCGGAACTGGGGCAAGGGCCGCATGTTCTACTGCTCGCTCGGCCACAACCACGACATCTACTCGCACCCAATCATCCTGAAGCATTACCTCGCCGGCCTCCAGTGGGCGATCGGGGACTTCAAGGTGGAGGTGAAGAATTGAAGAGAAGTTTTAAGGTTCAAGTTTTCAGTTTTAAGTTTTCAGGAAGAGGAGGTTCTCGGGTCTTCACTTGAAACTGAAAACTGAACACTGAAAACTTTGTCAAAAATGGCCCGCTTGCTTTGCAGCAGCGGGCCATTTGAAATGCCGCATTTCACGGCGTCAGTGAATGGATTCGTTCACCGGTTCTCGGCGTCGATCCGGGCCTTTTCGGCAGCGGCATCGGCGTCAGCCTTCTTCTTCTGGGCATCGAGCTGTGCCTGGTCGGTTACCTTGTTGGCTTCGATATTTGCCTTCTCGATCTTGGCCTTGATGTCGGCCTGTTCCTTGGCTTGCTTGGCGGCGAGGTCGACTTGATCCTTGCGCTGGTCGATGGCGTCCTTGGTGGCCTCCTTGTTGCTTTCGACCGCGGCCTTTTCTTTGTTGCAGCTCATCAGCGGTGCGCAGATGAGGGCAAGAGCTACAAGTGTGGTTGGTTTCATGATATTGATTTCTGGTTAGAGGCGGCGAAGGGCCCTCAATCGTGGGATTGTCGCGTGTAAAGCGAGTGGCGAATCTTCTCCGTGTATGAGAAGCTACGGCTACATGCCAACCGACGCAACTCATTCAATAATCAAACAGTTAGATTCGCAAATTGCCCGGCGCATGGCAAATTGCGACTGCTGGAACCAGGCGCGAAATCACTCGCCGGATTGCAATACGACACCATCAAGAATCCGCTGAAGGCTCCCCCCTCAAGCCCGGTGTGAGATCGCTCCGCTCCATCAGCGCCTGTTCAAGCACCGCGCCGGCGGTGGGCGTGGCGATGATTCCGAGCGCGGTGGCGGCGGCCTCGGCCTCGTCCTGTCGCGAGGTGGCTTCGTCCAGCAGGAGTTTCACGGCCTCGGTGCTGCCGGATTTGGCGAGCTCGGATGCCGCCTTGAAACAGGCTTCGGCACCGATGGCGGTGGTCAGTGAATCCGTCGCGAGTTCGGTGGCACTCTTTTCCGAAGGTGCAATGCGGGGGATGGCCGCGCGTGCTTCACGGGGCGGTTGGGCCTTGTCTGTTTCCGCTTCTTTCCGATCACAGGGGGAGAGGAGGACGAACATCGAACGTCCAACATCGAACATCGAAGGAAGGACCTAGGGCGTTCGATGTTGAATGTTCGATGTTCAAGCCGCCTTGAAATTGAAAAGGTTGGGATTGGCGGGAGTCGCTGGAGAGGTTAGTAAACTGGGAAGCAATGGAAGCGCCGCGAATCGAAGGCCTCAAGATTCTGGACCTGGTGGGTTCAGGACCTTGTGGAAACGTGTATGCGGCCAAGGATGAGTCGGGCACGCCGCTGGCGGTGAAGTTGTTCCAAGGCATGGCGATCAATCGCCCTTTGCTGGCGAAGGCGACCGCCCGGCTCGAAGCGGCTGGCTGGCCTTCGGGGGTGATGCCGGTCATTTCCGCCGACTTCGAGGCACGTCCGGCCTTGTGGGTGATGCCATGGTTCGCCAATGCGGGAGAGGATGGTCACGCGGTTTCCAGAAGCCTTCAGAACCGCATCGCGGATTTTCCTGGAGACAACTCATGGCCGATCGTGCTGGAGCTAGCGAAGGTGATGGCGACGTTTCACGACCTCCGGGTGGTGCATGGCAACTTGAAGCCGGGCAACGTTTTCTTTGATGACATCGAGCGCCTGATCGTCACCGACTGGACCATGGGCAACATGCCAGGCGTTTCCCATGCGGACTACACCGATTCCTATCTCTACCAGGCACCGGAGCAACTGCGGCAGCCAGAGGGCTACCTGGACGAGGCCGGCTATCGCTGGGATGTGTTTTCGTTCGGCGTGCTGTCGTACCGCCTGTTGACGGGACTTTTTCCGCGCTGCCATGAGACCTTCTCACTGGTGGCCCCGGCTCCCGGGGAGATCCGCAAGGAAGGGATTCATGCCGACGTGCAGAAGATTGCCCGGAACCTGGAATCGCAGGGTGGCGTGGTCTGGCCGGATGAGGGCGCGAATCCAGTGGAGACCGGGTATCGCGAGTGGATTGTCAGATGTCTCGCGCTCGATCCCGCTAAGCGTCCGGCCACGATGGCGGAAGTTGCGCGCGGACTGGACATGGTGGAGGAAAGGGCAACGGCCGAGGCCCAGCGGAATCAACTGCTCGATCAGCGTCGGAGGGCGGAGCGGCGGAGTGGTCGTGCGCTTTTCGCGGTGGGCATCATCGTGACCGTGGCCTTGCTCCTCGGCGGGCTCTGGCAGCTCGCGGTTTTCCGTTACAAGAACGACCGGAAGAATCACGCGGAGGAAGTCAGCGGATTGAAAAGGCAGGCGGATGTCGCTGTGACTGCCCGCGAGTTGGCGATCAAGTCGGAGTCAGACACGAAGCGGGCGCTCGATTATGAGCGTGATCTTGGCAAGGCACGACTCGAGGCCTCGCGTGCGATCGGAGACCATCTGTTCGACTGGGCGATGGAGAAGGGCCACCGACGCCTGCCACCGCTGGACGGCCGAGAGCTTCGGCTGTTGAGGCTAGAACGCTATTTTGAGGATTTCCTGCTGACTGCCGACGAGAAGGAACTCGCCGAAGAACGGGCGCGGATCAAACTTCAGCTCGCGGAAGTCTGCCTCGCACGGGGCGATGCCGAGACCGCGGCGACCCGTCTGTCGGAGGCGCTGGAGGTCTGGAAATCGCGTGCGGCCGACAGCACCTGGAAGCTCCGAATCGCGTCCGACCGACTGCTTCTCGCGCTGCTGCTCCAGTCGAAAAACGACCCGAACACGGCCAAGGCCTTCACCGAGTCAAGGGAGGCCCTGATGAACGTGCCCCAGTCGGATGTGGATGTGGACCGGCTTCAGCAGATGATCGCGATTCTGGATTTTCACGAGGCACAGTTGCTCGCCGAGCACGGGCAGGATGCGAAGGCCCTGGAGCAACTCATGCGTGCCACGCAATCGCTCAACAAGCTCGCCGATCAGCGTCCGGACGCCGCTGTGCTGCGCTCGGAGCTCGCGAATTGCTACCTTTCCTCGGCCACGATCCTGGAAGGCATCGGGAGTCTCGGCGATGCCCGAGAGGTGCGCTCGCTGGCGGCCACGCAACTCGTCAGGATGCTCAAGGACAAGCCAGGCGACCCGGCACTGCGTCTCGATCTCGCCGGCTGCTACGGCGCGATGGCCGAGGCGGCGGTGCTATCCGGGGATGTGGCGTCGGCGGACGATCTTTCCACGCAGGCGACGGGTCTGTTGGAGGTGCTGCTCCGCGAACAGCCGGACAACTCCGAGGCGATCTCACGGCTCGGTGCCCAACGCTGGATTCGTGCCGGACTGCTCCGCGATCGCGGCAAGGCAGCCGATGCCTTGAAGCTGGCGGATGACGGCATCCGGATTCTCGAAGGAGCTCATGCCTCCGATCCCGGCAATGGAACCGTCTGCTACCGGCTGGCGCTGCTGTTGTGGCAGAAAGGTCGGATGATGGGAGCATCGAGCGACCGTGCCCAGGAACTGCTGCTCATCGCAAAGGGACGTGACCTGCTCGTCACGCTTGAGGACCGGACCGAGTATGGGCTGACCCGATCAAATCAGTTGAAAAAATCGCTCGGTTATCTGCTCGGCGATCTCGGTCACGCGCAGACGCTGGCCACCAAGCCCGCTGAAGCGAAGAAATCCTTCGAGCAGGCGGTGGCGGTATGGGAGGCGCTTTCAAAATCCCAACCGCAGAACGAGGAGGCCGAAGAGGCCCTCACGTGGTGTCGGCAGCGGCTGAAGGAAATTCAATGAGCATGGCCGTGGCGGGCGCAGTGCTCGCAGCCGGTCCACTCGACGCTGCCATCGGCATAGGTCTCGCGCTTCCAGATCGGCACGCGGACTTTCAGCGCGTCGATGATGTAACGGCAGGCATCAAAGGCGGCGTCGCGATGCGCGGAGGAGACGGCGACCACCACCGCGATGTCTCCGATTTCCAGCACACCGATGCGATGGGTGCAGGCAGCGGCGTGGATCTCGAAGCGGGCTTTCGCTTCCTCGATGATCGCCGCGCCTTCGGATTCGGCGAGGCGCTGATAGGCCTCGTATTCCAGGCGCAGCACATCGCGTCCGAGGTGATGGTTCCGCACGCGGCCTTCGAAGAGCACGAGCCCGCCGCAGGTCGGGTCCTCGACGCTGGCGAGCACCTTGGCGGTATTGACTGGAGTGGTGAGAATTTCGAACATGTCAGGTCAGCCGCCGGCGACGGGGGGGATGAAAACGAACTCGTCACCGGATGCCACCGCGCTGTCCCAGCCGGCGAACTCGCCGTTTTTCGCGACGCGGAGGTGGTCGGTGGAAAGCGGCAGGCGATGGCGGAAACGCAGCTCCTCATAAAGCCCGGCAGCGGTGCAGGCGAGGGTCTCGACAGTTTCCGAAGAAAGCCCACGTGCCTCACGCAGGGCGGCGAAGTAGAGAAGCTGCACGGCCTTCGACTCCACGCCATGGGTCAGTTTTTGAAACGCCTCGGCGAGTTCGAGCGGAGTGTTCGAGTTGTCGAGCGCGGCGGGGTGGGGGAGATCGAGGAGCGTGGGTTGCAGGGATTCGAGAAACTTGCGGGCGCAGCGGTTGTCTTTGGAAAAGACCGCTGCCTTGGAAATACTAGAGGCTTCGTAGATCGTGCAGAGTGGCTCGGGTCGACCGTCGATCCGGTTGCGGAATGCGGTCGCGCCTTTCGCCGGATCATGGTGGGCGAGGAGGAATCGCAGCGTGGCTTCATCGAGCAGGAACAGGTCGCAGCCGAGCACCAGCCAGCTTCCAGAGTAGGCTGCGGAAGCGGACGCCAGCGCGCCGAGTGGACCAGCACCTGGTTCCAGATCGGCGATGACCGGAAGGCCGGTGCCGCGGGCATCGGAGTCGCGTGCGGAGAGGAAGACGTTTCCGGAAAGTGATTTCGCGAGCGCGACGATGTGGTCGATCTGTCGCACGCCGTCGGGCCGTTCGATGAGTGACTTGTCGCGTCCCATGCGCTCGCTGAGACCGCCGACGAGGATGAGCACATTCAGGCTCATGACGTGGCGTGGTCGGATTTTCCGCCGGTCTTTTCCAGCACGCGGATCGAGTGGATGCAGGCTCCGGGGTCGAGCGCCTTGATCATGTCGAACAAGGTCAGTGCCGCGACCGAGACACCTGTTAGAGCCTCCATCTCCACGCCGGT
>JANOKL010000394.1:0-2419 GCA_031419215.1 Luteolibacter sp.
CCGGACCGAAGGGGGAGGGTATCGAAGTGATCGACGAGAATGACGTTTTCCCGAATGAGGATCGCGTGATCGCCTACGTGATGACCCTCAAGTTCCTCAAGCCGGATGAAGCCGTCCGTGTTTTCACCAGCATCATCGGCCAGTTCGGCAGCTACGGCTCGCTCGCCGCCATCACCAACGCTTCGGCCGTCATCATCACCGAGAAAACCTCCCTGATCAGCAAGCTGATCGAGCTTAAGGAAGTCATCGACAAGCCTTCTTCGGATGTCACCACCCGCTTCATCAAGGTCCAGTTCGCCGACGTGACCGAGCTGGCGGAAACCCTCAATCAACTGATCTCCGCCCAGCAGCAGACCCAGCAAACCGCTGGCGTGCAGCGGACGGATGCTCCGGTCAACAATCCTGGCATCAACAATCCCGCCGGAGCAGGCGGCAATCGGGGTGCCTCAGGAAGTGCAGAGGCCGCCCCCCCCCAGATCGTCCCGGATTCCCGCACCAACCGGATCTTCGTCATGGGCCGTCCCGTCGACGTGGTCTTCGTCGAAGGCCTCGTGAGGGAGTTCGATACCCAGACAAGCGAGAAGAATTTCCTCCGTCGCAAGCTGAGCTACCTCGCTGCCAGCGAGTTCCTTCCGATCGCTGGCGATGCTCTCACGAGAGCCTTCAGCAGCAACTCCTCGGGCGGTTCCGGTGGGGGCGGTGGAGCAGGTTCCACGGGGGCCAACTTCGGCCAGGGCGGTGCCGCTGGTGGCGGTAATCGAACCACCGGATCCACGAGCTCCGGAAACCGCAGCACCTCCAGCAATCGTTCAAGCGGCAGCTCGTCCAGCGGATCTTCATTTGGAGGCTCAGGTGGCACGGGTGGCGGGGGATCATCGGACGTGGGATCGCTCTCAGAACCCAACACTTCCTCAGCGCCCACCTCCCTCATCGTTGGACGGACTCTTCTCGTAGCCGACAACATCACGAATTCCATCATCGTCCAAGGCCCGCCAGCAGGACTTGAGATCATCGAGAAGCTGCTCGATGAAGTCGATGTCCGCGCCGATCAGGTCATGATCTCCGCGGTCTTCGGCCAGCTCACCTTGAACGACAATCTCGATTACGGGGTGAACATCATCCGCTCGCTCGACCCTAGAAATTCTAGAAATGAAATTGGTGGCGGAAATGTGAACCCAACCAACGGAGGCAGCGCTTCCACGCCAAACATTCCAGGCTTGATCGACCCGGCAACCTATCGCGCAGGATTTGCAGGCAGTGGACTGAATATTTACGGAATGCTCAGCGATCAGTTCAATGTTTACGTCAATGCGCTGAAGGCGACGGGCAACTTTTCCGTCCTGTCCCGTCCGAGCATCTACACGGCCAACAACAAGAAGGGCGTGATCTCCTCCGGTCAGCGGATCGCTGTGCCCTCCAGTACTTTCAACGGTGGAGTCAACAGCGGTGGCCAGAGCACCAACATCGAGTATCAGGACGTGGTTCTGAAACTTGAGATCATCCCTCTCATCAATTCCGAAAAGGAAGTCACCCTCCAGATCGTGCTGACCAGCGATGAGCGCGGCGAGGACCAGAGTGTCGGTGAGCTGGTGGTGCCGAACATCATTACCCGCTCGATGACCACCACGGTCACCGTGCCGAACAATCAGACGGTCGTCCTCGGCGGTCTTGTCGTCACACGCGATCGTGATTCCGTCAGCGGCATCCCGATCCTCAGCAGCATCCCCGTACTTGGAAAACTTTTCTCCACCACTTCCAAGGACAAGGAAAAGTCCGAGCTGCTCATTTTCATCCAGCCCTCGATCGTTCGCAACGCCGAGAATCTCGACAATGTGCAAGCGGATATGGATCGACGCTACAAGGTGACGCCTGAGCTTCGCCGCTTCGCCGACGGTCCGGGAGCCATCCCTCCTCCGGACAGCATCGTCCCGGTCAACGAAAAGGCATCCGACTATTCCGCCGCCGGCCCGGTCAAAACCGTCCGAGGCAACACCGTTGTCGAAGAAGCTCCACCCGCCGCGAAGAAGACCAAGCGCATGGGTCATCCAGGCCGCTGAAGAAAGTGTTCCGACTGTCTCAGTCGGATTCTGAAGCTCACCAAAGCCCGCCTCCGCCCTCCGCGGACGCGGGCTTTTCTTATGATTACCCGGCTGGGACAGCCGGGACACGTTCCCGAAATCATTCGCCTTTTCCCCATTGCGCGGCTAAGGATTCTAACAAATCCATGAAACTCAAATTCTGCGGTGCAGCAGGCACCACCACCGGTTCCCAGCATCTGATCGAGGTCAACGGCAAGCGCATCCTTCTCGATTAGATGCTGGGAACCGGTGGTGGTGCCTGCCGCACCGCAAAATTTGAGTTTCATGGATTTGTTAGAATCCTTAGCCGCGCAATGGGGAAAAGGCGAATGATTTCGGGA
>JANOKL010000395.1:0-3919 GCA_031419215.1 Luteolibacter sp.
AGGCACCACCGACAGCGATGCAGACGGCTTCAGCAACGCCATCGAAGTCGCCTCGCTCGGCCTCAACCCGGACGTGGCCAACACCTCGTCGCAGATCAATGCCGCACTCGCCGGCATCCGCACCGCTGGCCGCACCGACGTGACCACCAACCCCGGCAGCTTCAGCCTCTATACCGCCAGTTCCATCCAGGACCTGCGCGGCACCGGCAATCTGCTGATCCAGGCGGGCGGCGCGAACGTCACGCTCACCCTGCCGCTTCAAAAGAGCACCGGTCTGAACACCTGGGAAAACTTCGACGACCTCGAACTCACCTTCCCGAAAATCGAGAACAAGGAGTTCTACCGCGTCGTTCTCCCCGACTAATTCCCGGCTGCGTTTGCTTGTGACCCGCCCCGTCCGACCCCGCGTCGGGCGGGGCATTTTTTTGCACCCATCAAAGAGGCGGGCAGAACTCAAAAACCCGCGATCACTGATTCTTGGGTCCGTCCTTTTTCAATTTCACCAAGGTTTCAGCAAAGGCCTTGCCGGCCTGTCCGAAGAACTTGGCGGACCCATAATAGTGATAACCCTGATTGGAGATTCCGTTCTCCAGCAGGAACCGTTCGTCCTGGGTCAGAGCCTTCTCCAATCTGGCTTTCTTTTCCTCGGCCAGCGCGGCTTCCGCCTTGGCTCGCTCATCGCCTTTCAAATCCTTGCCCTTGAGCTCTTTCTCCTTGGTGGCAAATTCACTCTTGATCGGATTGGATTTGGCCAGGACGGCATCGAGTTCAACAGGCCAGAATTCATGGGTGAACACGTTGGCGACGTTGCCTTTGAACTCCTCCATCTCGGCAGGTGCGGCCATGCTCTTGCGGAATGCCTCGGTGCCATCGCCGAGCGTTTCGCCCCCCACTCCCAAGACGCCGATCACGAAAGGCAGCTTCGGAGCAGACAGGTCCTTGCGCACATCACGGATCAGACAGGCAAGTAGACGGCTGTATTCGGAATAGTCCTTGGTGCCTTTCTTGCCTTTGGACGGGTCGACCGCCGGGTAGGATCCGACCAGGTCATTGAACCCCTGAAACCAGACGAAGCCGGACAGTTCATAGCCCTCCTTCGGATCATAATTCGGATAGACCTTCTTCGGATCGGCCAGAACCTCCTTCACGTGCTCGATCAGCAGCTTGTAATAGACTCCCGCCTTGTCCTTCGATTTTTCGTCTTCTATTTCTCCACCACTGGGTGGACGGAAATCGACTTTCAGGCTCTTGCCGCCCCAAGCGTCCTTGATCAGCAGGATCGGCTCGTTCAGGAACTTGTGCATGTAGATCCCGAAGGTGAACTCAGGGCCGATCTTGCCGGTTCCAATGTGGTGCTGGCTTCCAAAACCCGCCGTCAGCTTGCCGGACTTCTTGCCGACCGGATTCCCTGAAAAATCGCCGTAGGAATAGGCAATCCATACGTCGTCGCACACCACCGGCTTTCCATCCGCCCCGACCATCGCCTTGTAGAGGTCCGAGGTCTTCGGGTCCTTGGCCACCGCCGGAAAGGTCATCGTCTGCGCGTGTCCTTCCATGTTCGACTGCCCGCAAAGGATGAAGACCTTGAGCGGCTTGGCCTGAACGGAGACCGCAGTCGCCATGGCGGCCAAGCAGGAAAGAATCGCAGATTTGATCAAGGGCGTCTTCATGAGTGACGCCTTTACGGGCTTGCGATGCCCGATATTCGGGCAATTTGCCGCAGATAGAGGCTACCAGTCTCACCCGAAGGCCTCAACCCGGTCCGCATAAACACAGACCAGCTTGTTCGCTGGAAGTAGCGATTCGATCTTCGGCCACACCGCCATGAGGAAACGATGGAAGTCCTTGCGACGCATGTTGCCGAAGCGCAGGTGGACAATCCAAGGCGGCGGCGCACTCACAAGTATGCGATCCGAGAAATCCGCATCCTTGGTCACGATCACCAAGTGCTGCGATTTTGCGTGAAGCCAGAGTTCGCTGTCCGTGGGATTGTCTCCCAAATCCCGAGCGTGATTCACTGGCAGCGAGGGAGTGAACGTCAGTTCTCCCGGCAGATTTTCGTCCAGCAGATAGCCTTTCACGCGAGCGCGGCGATTTGGAAATGATTTCCCATCAGGCGGGACGCCCACTCCATGCAGGCGAGCACCTGCTCACGGTTCAGGGTCGGATAAGCTTCCAAAACGTCATCCACAGAGTCTCCCGCTGCCAGAAACTCCATGACCGTTTGCACCGAGATGCGCGTCCCCTTCACCACCGGGCGTCCGTTGCACACAGCTGGGTCAATGATGATGAGGCTTTCCATGAGCGAAATGTGCCGCAACTTGATGGCAATGGCAAGCCAGCTCAAAGAATGAATTCGGGCGGTTTGACGTAGAAGCTAGCTTTCCAGGAATTGAAGAAGTGGGTTGAAATCCCACTCTCCTGATCAAGCCCAGGCCACGACCCGCTGGCGGAGTTCGCCGAGGCCTTCGATGCCGCATTCGACGGCGTCTCCTGGCTCCAGATAGCGCGGCGGATTCATTCCCATGGCCACGCCGCTGGGGGTACCGGTGGCGATGATGTCGCCGGGCAGGAGGGTCATGAAGCGGCTGACGTAGCTGACCAGCAGCGGCACCTTGAACATCATGTCGCCAGTCCAGCCGTTCTGGCGGATGTCGTTATTGACCTTGCACCACAGGCGCAGGCTATGCGGATCGGCGACCTCGTCGGGCGTGACGAGGCAGGGGCCCATCGGCGCGAAGGTGTCGGCGCTCTTGCCCTTGGTCCATTGACCGCCCATCTCCTTCTGGAAATCCCGTTCGGAAAAGTCGCAAAACACCGAGTAGCCGGCGATGTAGTCGCGCGCATCGGCTTCCTCGACGTAGGAGGCGGTCGCGCCTATGATCACCGCGAGTTCGACCTCGTAGTCGAGCTTCTCGGAACCCCGGGGCCGGATGATGTCGTCGTTCGGTCCGCTCCAGGCGCAGCTGGCCTTCATGAAAATCACCGGTTAGGTCGGCACGCCCTCACCAAACTCCATCGCGTGATCGAGGTAATTTTTTCCGATGCAGACGATCTTCGACGGCCGGTCGATCGGAGCACCCCAACGGACGGAAGGATCGACCTCAGCCCCGCCCGAACAACCGTCCGCCACCCACTCTGCCAGGGATTCCAGACCGCCCATGGCGAAAAATCCTTCGTCGTAGTCGGCGAACTCGCCACTGGCATCGATCCGACGTCCATCCGGCAGCAACACTCCCGGCTCCTCACGACCCAGCTCTCCAAATCGAATCAAGCGCATGCTGGTTCTTTAACGAAGAACGTCTTCAGGTTCACGGGAAAAAAGTGCCAAGTTCCAAGGGCCAAGTTCCAACGGGAAGAAAGCACTAAATTCTGAATCCAAAATTCGAAACGAAGAGCAGAAGTCCATTCGTAAAATTGGGGTCTTTCGTGGTTCCTCTTCCTTGAAACTGAAAACTGACCTGTCCTTCAAAGCCTTCCTGCCCTCCACAGCCTCGGCGGAGGAGGGAGCGGAGGGGGCGACGAAGGAACACTTCAAACTCTCTCCAGCAACACCGCGTCTCCAAGCACGACCAGATCGACGCGGCCCTTGAGGGTCTTGTCGAGGAAGGGGGTGTTGCGACTCTTCGATTTCATGAAGGCGGTGGTGAAGGTGGTTTCTGCTTCGGGGTCGAAGAGGATGAAATCGGCGGGTTTCCCCTCCTCCACTGGCACGGCGGGCAGACCCATCATCCTGCGCGGTTCGGCGGAGTAGCGTTTCACGACCAGGTCCCAGCCGAATTTTCCGGTGGCGATGAAATGGTGGTAAAGGGAGACGAGCGCGGTTTCCAGGCCGGTGATGCCGTTCGGCGCGCTGACGAAATCCTGGGACTTTTCGAAGGGCGTGTGCGGTGCGTGGTCGGTGGCGATGAGATCGAAA
>JANOKL010000396.1:0-11852 GCA_031419215.1 Luteolibacter sp.
AGGCCTTCATCGGGTAGCAGGAAAACCCGACGGCGCGGATCTTGCCCTGCTGCTTGAGCTTCATCACGGCGGGCAGGGTTTCCTCCCAGATCTGCGGGAGCTTCACGAACTCGACGTCGTGGAGCAGCAGGATGTCGAGGTGGTCGGTGCCGAGGCGGTGAAGGGACACGTGGACGGACTCCTCGACGCGCTTGGCGGAGAAATCGAAGTGCTCCAGCGAGTAGCGGCCGAGCTTCGAGCAGAGTTGGTAGGAATCGCGCGGCACGTCGCGCAGGGCGATGCCGAGCAGCACCTCCGACATGCCACGACCGTAGAAGGGCGAGGTGTCGAAGAGGTTGATGCCGAGGTCGAGGGCGACTTTCACGGAGTCGAGCGCCTGGTCGAGTGCGACAGGTCGGAACTCCTGACCGAGCGAAGAGGCCCCGAAGGAGAGGATCGGGAGTTGGAGCCCGGTGTTGCCGAGCGGACGGGTGTTCATGGCAGGAAGGAGCGGATGGAGGAAAGGGTCTGGCGGGCGGCGGTTTCCGGATCCGGCAGCGGCAGGATCTCGGCGGAGAGGTAGCCTTGATAGCCGATCTGGCGAAGGGCACCTACGATGAATGTAGTATCCGTGTGGCCGAAGCCCATCGCCTGGCGGTTGGAGTCGGCCCAGTGGACATGGCCGACATGCGGTCCGGCCTCGATAAGGGCCCGGGAGGTCGAGGCTTCCTCGATGTTCATGTGGAAGAGGTCGGCGAGGAGGACGATGTCCGAAAGCGAGCGCGATTCGATGAACCTGGCTCCATCGGCGAGACGGTTGATGAGGTTCGTTTCGTAGCGGTTCAGCGGTTCGTAAATGAACGGCACGCAGTGCTTCGCAGCCGCCTGACCGATCGTGTGGAGCGCCTCGGCCAGCCAGTCGAGCGCCTGCTCGCGGGTGACATCGCCGCCCCATTTTCCCTGCATCGAGCCGAGGATGGCCGGGGCACCGAGTTGGCCGCCGAAGTCCACGAGGGCGAGGATGAAGTCGAGGGCGGCGTTGCGCTTTTCCGCAGAGGGATCGGTGAGCGAGAGCCCGTGACGCAGCATCCCGGCTCCGGTGCCGACTGCGGCGATCTGGAGGCGGTGTTTGGCGGCGAGCTCGCGGATTTCATCGACCGTGACGAAATCAGCGGACGGCAGGAAAAGCTCCACTGCATCGAAGCCCAGCTCCGCCGCGAGCGCGAAGGCCTCGGGCAGCGGTTGGCGGAACACGAAGGGGCCTGCAGCGGCCTCGGGGACCTGCGAAAGCGTGACGGCCGTCTTCATCAAACGGACTCGAGGATGATGTTGCCGTAGGCGGTCGGATCGCCGGTTCGGATCAGCCCGATGGCTCCCGGCACGAGCTTCTTGAAATCGTCGTGAAGCAGGCGCTCGACGACGACGTTCGGGATCTCACCAAAGGATTGATCAAACTGCGCCGCGGTCTCCGGAGTGTTCGACGTCACGAACTGCTCGGCCTGCCAGATTTTCCCGATCTTGAAGTTCGGCTTCAGCGCTTCCAGCACCTGAAGGACCGTCGGGAAGCCCTTGGTCAGGGAAATGTCCACCGTCTCGACCTCCGGCCAGTAGGGAAACGCCCAGTCGGCGATCACCAGCGTGTTGGTGTGGCGGATGCGGGCGAGCAGCGAAAGCAGGTTCGGATTGAGGATGCCGGTCTGGATCATGAGTTTTGGCGGAGGCTTGAAGTTGTCATACAGATCCCACGCGCCTTGTCATGGCAAAAATCCGCTCGCGGGATCGGGTGCGCTTTTCCATGGTTCTGGAAATGTCCCAGCGCAGTGCCGGTATCATCGAGGAGATCGAGGCGGAGATCCTGAGGGGAAAGCTCCCTCCAGGTGAGCGTCTGCCGTCGGAGGAGAAATTGTGCGAACGCTTCAGCGCCAGCCGCACGGTGATCCGCGAGGCGATTCAGCAGCTTCGTGGCCGCGGACTGTTGAGGACGACGAAGGGCTCCGGTTCCTACATTGCTGATCCCAGCCTCGATTCACTCACCACGGCGATGGAGGCCTACGCCTCACTCGTCGTGGAGGCCGGCTTCATGGAGCTGATCGATTTCCGCATCCTGATCGAAACCGAGTGTGCCCGGCTCGCGGCGGTGCATGCCGGCGAGTCGGTCTTGAAGGAGCTGCGCCAGATCATCGTGACCATGGAAAAGGTCCAGGGAGTCCGCTCGAAGTTCAGCAAGGCAGACATTGCCTTCCATCTCGCCATCGCGCGTGGTTCCGGAAACCGGATCTACGCTGGAGTGCTCGGAGCCGTGGAGAGGCGCTGCATCGACTACGCCCAAGCGAACCGAGGCGACGACGACTGGTATTCCGGCGTCATCGACGCGCATCGCGAAATCCTCGAAGCCATCTCCGCCGGCCTTCCAGATCGCGCGGCCGATGCCATGCGGCGGCACCTGCTTTCCTCGAAGCGCCACTTCGTTGACCTCGGTGTTTGATTGATTTGAGAAAAGTGTAACCGGCGTGGTCGTCCCGGCATTCTGTTGGATGAAGGCGGTTATTGCAGCCGCCCGCTGAAATTCAAACCAACCACTCCAACTCATGAAAAAGATCATCATCACCCTCGCCTCGGCCGCTGTTCTGGCCGCCACCGTTCATGCCGTTTCTCCGAACGCCGCGACCTCCACCACTGGATCAGGCATGTTCCGGGGCCACGCCCGTGAAGTCGTCATGGGCATCATCGGCGAGCTCAAGGACCTTCGTGCCAAAGTCGCCCTCACCGAGGATCAGCGCTCGCAGATCCAGGGCATCGTCAAGTCCCACAAGCCCGAGATCGGGACGCAGCTTGAAAAAGGCCGTGATGCCCGCCGTGCCATGCAGGACGCCGTCGAAGCCCATGGTGCTGATTCCACCGAAGTCGCGAAGGCCGCCGATGCCGTGGCCGATGCCGCCCGCAGCCGCGTCTTGCTGATCGCGAAGATCCGCTCGGAAGTCGCACCGATCCTGACTCCGGAACAGCGCGAAGAGATGAAGGCAACCCGCAGCCGTATCGAGGATTCCGTCGATGAGCTGCTTGGAAAATTCGGTGAGTAAGCCACGTTTCTGTGAAGCACCGGGACGCCAGTTCGTTCCGGTGCTTCTCGTCTGTTCTCCTGGCCCATCATGTCCGATCTCCAACCAGGCGAAGCCACCGATCTCGCCCTTGTGCAAGCCGCTCAGGCAGGGGATCTGGAAGCCTTCGATCAGCTCGTCATGACCCATCAGGCCACCATTTCCGCGGTCCTCTTCCGGTTCTCCTCCCAGCAGGCGGACTTGGAGGATCTTGTGCAGGAAACCTTCATCCGCGCCTGGCGGGGGGTGGGCACCTGGCAGCCGAACAAGCCCTTCATCCACTGGCTGAAACGCATCGCCGTTAGGGTCGGGCTGGAGTTTTTCCGGAAACACAAACGCAGTCCGATGTCGCGCCTCTCGGCCAACGGCCACGATCATCTAAGTGCACTCACTTTCGAAAGCCCGGCCCCTGCCAGCGACGAGGCCGCGCAACTTCTCTCGCATCTGCCGCCCGATCAGCGCACGATTCTTACGCTGCTCCATCTCGAAGAAATGCCGCTCGCCGAGATCGCCGGTCACCTCGGCGTCAGTCTCGCCAACGCCAAGATCAAGGCCTTCCGCGCCCGCAGGACCCTGAAAAAAATCCTCACCCGTCATGGATACTCCTCCTCCTCCTTCTGAACCCTCCTGGTCGGCCCTCGTGCAGCGCGCCAGAGCCGAGTCCGCGCCCGACGTCGATGTCGGCGCCGCGCTTCGCCAGCAGATCCTGTCGGAAGGCAGGTCCCAGCGATCTGCTCCAGTCTCGCCGGGAATTCTCGACGACGTGCTGGCCCTCGTCCGTGGTCTGCGCGGTCTTTCCTCCCTCGCGGCTCTCACGCTGACCGTGATGGCGTTCGGCTGGCTCATGTCCGATGCCCTCGGCGAGATCAACCTCGTGGTCCAACTCCAAACCCAGCTCCTCGCCGGCTTATGAATCCTCCATCGGAAACCTCACCCGCCCCTCGCCGAAAGCGTTGGGCCGCACTCGCCCTGCTGGCCCTCATGTTCCTGCTCGGCATCATCACCGGAGTCGGAGGCGGCGCGCTGGTGCTGCGTCACCGGCTCCAGCAGCGTGCGTTTTCCCTCGGGAAGTCTCCCGCAGCCAGCGACCTCTTCATCGACCGGCTCGAAAAGGAAATGATCTCCGGGATGGATCTAACAAGTGAGGAGAAGGCAGTGGTGAAATCCGAAATGTCCGTCACCCGGGATCAAGTCCACGCGATCCGTCAGCGCGCGGTCATCGACCTCCGCACAACGACTCGAGATACACTCGACCGCATCAAGTCGAAGCTCCCGTTGGAAAAGCGGGAGTCGCTTGAGTCCAGAGCCCGCGAGCGTCTCGGGCCCTGGGGGCTGCTGCCGGAAAATTGATCCGCTTCAATCCGCCAGGCGGATCACCAGTCGCCCGGACTCGACCTTGATCTCCTTCACCCCGGCGAGCCCGCCGCCCTTGTTGCCGACGGTTTGTCCCAGAAGATCCTGGCCCTTCAGTCCACCGAGCCAGTCGTTCGGCAGGGAAATTCCCCAGACGGTGAGGTCGTCAAGCACCAGCCTGGGTCGGCCGCTTTCGGTGTTCACGAAAAACCGCGCATGCGCCTTCAGCCGCTTCCCGCCGACGAGGGGCATGTCCTTGTCGAGATCGGTCTCGATCCGCGCATGCACCGCACCTTCCACCAGCTCGAACTTCAGCTTGTCGCCGAGCGTGGTGTTCTCATTGAGCAGACCGTTCAGCTCGCGTTCTGTTAGAATGATTTCCTTCGCGCCCTTTTCATACGTCGGCTGGGCGGGAGCGGGGGCCTGGACGGCTTCCAGCTTCGCCTCGACCGCCGCCTTTTCCTGCACGCTGAGCTGCACCGGCTTGATCGGCCGATTCTGCCACCAATAGACGCCGAGCACGGTCACCAGGAGCACGATCACGGTGACCAGCATCGGCACGAGGCAGGAGCGGCGCTTGGCAGGCGCGGGCGGGGGGACTTCGGACATGACGGACGAGAGTCTAGCTGCCGACTCGGCGGCCTGACAAGGCTGTGGAATGGCAAGCGGTGACAGGCTGCGCGAATATTTCCGGTAAAGGTTGGACCATGATGCGACACATTCTCCTCATCCTGCTCACTCCTGTGATGGTCTTGTCAGCCGAGCCCAAACCTCTGCGGGTGCTGGTCTGGGACGAACAGCACCCGGAGCAGAAGAAGGCGTATGGTGATCGTTTTCTCGGGGAAACCATTGCCGCGCATCTGTCGACGCAGCCGGGCCTTCAAGTGAAATCGGTCTCTCTCGCCGATCCCGAACAAGGGGTTTCCGAAGCGCTGCTCGACAGCTCGGATGTGGTCATCTGGTGGGCACACAAGCGGGTGTCCGAATTCACCGAGGAGCACGCGCGGCGTGTGGTCTCGCGGGTCGTGGACGGCAAGCTTTCCCTGATCGCGCTTCACTCGGCGCATTGGTCCAAGCCCTTCGTCCGACTGATGCAGGAGCGGGCCAAGACGGATGCGCTGGCCCGCGTGCCGGAAGCGGAGCGTGCTGCCGCGAAATGGAAGTATCTGTTGGAGGAGCCTTACCCCAAGGTTCCGAAGATCGGCGACCCCTTGACCCCATCACTCGCCCGTGAAGGCAATGTGTGGACGCTGACCCTGCCGGCCTGCGTCTTTCCAAGCTTCCGCGCGGACGGGGCTCCGAGCCATGTGAAGACTTTGCTGCCGGATCATCCGATCGCCGCCGGACTTCCTGCCGCCTGGGACATCCCGAAAACCGAGATGTATGGCGAGCCGTTTCACGTCCCCACGCCGGATGCAGCGGTCTTCGAGGAACGCTGGGACAAGGGCGAGCATTTCCGCAGCGGCTGCATCTGGAAGGTGGGGAAAGGTCGCGTGTTCTATTTCCGTCCCGGTCACGAGACCTACCCGGTGTTCCGCCAGGCCGAACCGCTGAAGGTTCTCACGAATGCCGTGCGCTGGCTGGGAACTCCGCAGTCATGACCCGGAAATGAATCAGGCCGCATCCTGCGATGCGGCCTGGTTCGTTAAAAGTGGATGGGCTTTTGAAAACTCAGGCCACAGGAGCGGCGATCTCGCTCTGGGCGATCACGCGGAGCGGGATGTGGACCAGCACCTTGTCGTCGAAGTGGACATCGAGGTGATAGATGCCTGCCTTCTGGACGGTGCCGGAAAGCGGGGTGATCATGTTCTGGGTCGAGAAGCCAGGAGTGCCTTCCGGCATGTTGACTTCCATGGTCGATTCATTCGGCGGCACATCGCCATCGGCTTCCGAGTCGTCCGAGAAGCGGATCGAGAAGCGGTGGCTGCCGTGGTCGGCGGCGGTGAAGCTGAAGCGGAGGGCCAGCGTGAAGGAGAATCCGGCGGGGAAACTTTGCGCGACGATCGCATCGAATGCGCCGAGAACGTTCAGTTTGCCTTGGCTCTCAAGAGCGCTGTCACAGAGGGTTGCTACGAGTAATTCCATAATGGGTTCGCGCAAACTGGCAGGATTTTCCCCGGACGCAAGCTAGATGAAACGGGGATTTTTCCTCACTTCGCGGCAGCGGCTTCCGGCCAGATGGGCGTGTCGTAGCCAGCCAGATCCTGGGGCTTCACGTGATCTGAACGTTTCAGGGTGCCCAGCCAGGTCGGCCGGAAGGGGCCGACGATCGAAATTTCGGCATCCGGCTTGATCGCCTTCTCCACTCCGGAGGCCCAGAAGCAGGCATTCACTAGCATGCGGCGGAAGCCCTCGTTCGCCAGATCCCCGGAGGCTCCGTAGGTGCTAGTGAACACGCGGCCTACTTTTCCGGAACTGCCGGTGTAGGTCCGCGTCCAGGCACCGGGCATCGGCTTCTTGGTATCGTCGTTCGGCGAATCCGCGGTCATCCCGTTGAGCGGCTGGGCCATCGCGAGGACTTCGCTGCCCTCGATCGGGTAGGCGTTGTACCCGCCGATTTCCGCCCACATCGACTTCACGCCGCTGAGAATCGGGTGGCCGACCTTTTCAGGCACGATGTCGAGGCGCGTGCTGGATTTGTGGTTCGGTCCGTAGTGGCCGACCCACGTTTCACCCAGGATCTGCCGTCCGAAGCCGCCCTTGTAGTCCTCTCCCTTGTAGCCGAAGTCGTACTTCGCGAAGGGGCTGTCTTTCGGAAACTTGAAGCCATGAGTCGCCGTGCGCAGGCCGATCACCGGGCCGCCGCGCGCGAGGTAGTCGAGGATCGGCTGCATCTGCGCGGCCGGGAGATTTTGGAAACGCGTGAAAATGACCATCAGGTCCGCGTCCTTCAGCGCCTCGGTGCCGGGGATGTTCGAGGCGCCCGGTTTGATCTCGCCGGTCGCCTCATCCAGCCCGAACAGCACCGTGCACTTGAATCCATGATGCTTCGCCAGGATTCGACCCAACTGCGGCAGCGCCTCCTCGGACTTGTATTCGTGGTCGCTCGCGATCAGCACGACCTTCTTGCCCTTCCCGGGGCCCGCGGTCCCCTCATACACCAGCGGCTCAGCCAGCAGTTGACCGGAAAAAGCGATCCCCACGAGCAGCGGGGCGACGAGACGGAGCGGATGGTTCATCATGGGATGGAGAAGATTGGATTCCTCAATAGCGAAACGTCGCCCCGTCCAGCACTCTGTCAGCGTCTGCCGCGCAAACCCCACGAAAGAAACGCTTCCTTGGCACCGTTCCGCACTTCTCCATCTCATGAAAAAACTCCCGATCCTCCTCGCGCTCGCCGCCAGCGCCTCCCTCGTCCACGCCGAAGATAAAAGCCTCTTCAACGGCAAGGACCTCACCGGCTGGAAAGGCCAGCCCGAATTCTGGTCTGTCAAGGACGGCGCCATCACCGGCACCAGCACCAAGGAAACTCCCGTGAAGGAAAACACCTTCCTCATCTGGGACGGCGAGGCCGGCGACTTCGAACTCCACTTCAAATACAAGATCCTCGACGCAAACGGCAAAGCCGAAGGCGGCGGAAACTCCGGCGTCCAGTACCGCAGCAAGATGGTCAAACCCGAGTACTCCGTTGTCTCCGGCTACCAGGCTGACTTCGAAATCGGCAAGACCTACTCCGGCATCCTGTATGAGGAAAAAGGTCGCGGCATCCTCGCCAAGCGCGGCCAGAAGGTCGTCATGACCGACGCCGCCGACCCCAAGAAGCCAAAGATCGAAGTCACCGGTGAAGTCGGCAAGTCCGATGAAATCCAGGCCGGCATCAAACCCGGCGAGTGGAACGATTTCGTCATCATCGCCAAGGGCGGCCATCTCCAGCATTTCATCAACGGCAAGCAAACCGTCGATGTCACCGACAACACCGCCGTCGGAGCCAAGACCGGACTCATCGCCATCCAGCTTCACGCCGGACCACCGATGACCATCCAGATCAAGGACATGGTTCTCAAGACCGACAAGTAAGCCGTCAACATGCCCCGCTCCCTCCGCCTGCTGCTTGCGGCGTCGTTCATTTTATCGACCCCGCTTCTCGCCGCAGGCGGTGGCGCGGCGGCTTATTTGAAAAAGCCCGATGCCTGGTTCGCCACGCCCGAGGCGAAAACGATTGCCACCACCATCCTTTCCTATCAGTCGGACCTCGGTGGCTGGCCGAAGAACACCGACACCGTCGACAAGCCCTACTCCGGCGATCGCAAGGAGCTGAAGCCCACCTTCGACAACGGCGCGACCACCGACGAACTCCGCTTCCTCGCCCGCACCTTCAACGCCACGAAGGACCCCTCGTTTCAAAAGGCCTTCTCCAAGGGCCTGGCCTACATCCTCAAGGCCCAGTATCCCAACGGTGGCTGGCCCCAGTACATTCCGCTCAGCAAGCAGTACCATCGCCACATCACCTTCAACGATGGGGCCATGGTCCGCGTCATGGAATTCCTCCGCGAAGTCCACGACAGCCCGGTTTGCACCTTCGTCCCCGCCGCCGACCGTCAGGCCGCCATCGAGGCCTTCCACAAGGGCATCGACTGCATCCTCAAATGCCAGATCCTCGTCGATGGAAAGCCCACCGTCTGGTGCGCCCAGCACGATGAGATCACCCTCAAGCCGGCCGACGCCCGCGCCTACGAGCTCGCCTCCTTCAGCGGCTCCGAGTCCGTCGGAATCACCCGCCTCCTGATGAGCCTGGAAAAGCCCAGCCCGGAAATCATCAAGGCCGTCGAAGGAGCCATCGCCTGGTTCCAGTCCTCCAAAATCACCGGCGTCCGCATCGACTCGAAAAACGGCGACAAGATCGTCGTCCCCGACCCCAGCGCCAAGCCGCTCTGGGCCCGCTTCTACGATCTCAAGACCGGCAAGCCCTACTTCTGCGATCGCGACGGCATCCCCAAACCCAACCTCGCCGACATCGGCCCCGAACGCCGCAACGGCTACTCCTGGTATGGCAACTACGCCGAGAAGCTCCTCGAAAAGGACTACCCCGAGTGGAAGCAGCGGGTGAAGTGAGGCCCGTCACCTCCACCGCCCCACCGCTTGACCGCTGCTCGATTCTCGGGACACTGGGCCCATGGAATCTTCCACGCATGAGAGCAAGGCCGGGGAAATCCTGATCCGCCAGGTCGAGCCCGACGATTTTCCCCGCCTGATCGAGCTGAACAGCAAGGCCTTCCCGCTGCTTGGCGAGGAGAACGTCGTCTGGAGCGTGCGGCAGTTGAGCAATCACATCAAAGTCTTCCCCGCCGGGCAGCTTGTCGCCCTGATCGACGGCCGCATCGTCGGCGCCGTCGCCTCGCTCATCATCCAGTCCGATCGCGATCCCTACCGACCGCACACCTACGCTGGCATCACCGATGGCGGCTACTTCCACAACCATGATCCGAGTGGCGATACCCTCTACGGCGCGGACGTCTATGTGGACCCGGACGATCAGGGAAAAGGCATCGGTGCCGCCCTCTACGAAGCCCGTCGCGTCCTCTGCAAGCGACTCAACCTCCGTCGCATCCTCGCCGGAGGAAGACTCGCCAGCTATGCCCAACAGGCTGCGGATCTCACCCCCGAGGAGTATGTCCAGAAAGTCGTCGATGGAGAAATCCGCGACAACGTGCTCAGCTTCCAACTCCGCGAAGGCTTTGTCGTCCGCGGCATCCTCCGGAACTACATCACCGATCCCGTCAGCCTGAACCACGCCACACTCATCGAGTGGCTCAATCCCGACTACGTCGAAACGGAGGCCTCGTCCAAGGTCCGCATCGCCTGCGTGCAGTACCAGGTACGAAAGATCGAAAGCTTCCAGGACTTCGCCAACCAGGTCGAATACTTCGTGGAAACCGCAGCGGACTACCGCTCGGACTTCGTCTTGTTTCCCGAGTTCTTCACCGTCCAGCTTCTGTCGTTCATCGAGCCGCTCTCCTCGATCCAAGGCATCCGTCGGCTTTCCACGGATTTCACCGGCCCCTTCATCGAGCTCATGTCCGGCCTCGCCCAGAAATACGGCCTCTACATCATCGGCGGCAGCCACCCCATCGAGGAAGACGGGAAACTTTATAACAAATGCCTCATCTTCGATCCCGAGGGTCGCTACATCTCCCAGCCGAAGCTCCACATCACCCCTTCGGAAAAACGCTACTGGGGCATCTCCGGCGGTCATGAACTCATCGTCCTGCCCACGCCCAAGGCGAAGATCGCCGTGCAGATCTGCTATGACGTCGAGTTCCCTGAGGCCACCCGCTACCTCGCAGACCAGGGCGTGGAGATCCTCTTCGTCCCCTACTGCACCGACGACCGCCACGCCCAGCTCCGCGTCCGCTACTGCGCCCAGGCACGGGCCATTGAGAACCAGATCTTCGTCGCCACCGCCGGCGTCATTGGGAATCTCCCAAGCGTCCCGGCGATGGACATCCACTACGGCCAGGCCGCCGTCTTCACCCCCTCCGACTTCGAGTTCGCCCGTGACGGCATCCAGGCCATCGCCGACTCCAACGTCGAGACCCTCCTCGTCACCGACATTGACACCGGGGATCTCTACCGCTCCCGCGCATCCGGCTCCGTCACCCCCCGTCTCGACCGCCGCACCGATCTCTTCGAGCTGAAGGTAAAGCTAAAGAACCTCGATACCAGCATCGAGCTCACCGACGCCCCCGAGATCAAGCTCCCGAAATAACTCCCGAGGAGCGTGGGCATCCTGCCGACGAGTCATCTCCCCCGCCTTGTCATCTCCCGCCATCCCTGAGAGCATCGCCACCATGCTTTCCTCGCGGCCTGTCATCTTCATCCTCGGGCTCCTCCTCTTTGCCCTCGGCGGCATCGGCTGGGTGGTTTTGAAACAAAGCGACACTGGAAAAAAAGTCGTCGTCACTCAGGACCGGAACACCCAGCTCCTCGCCGCCCTCCGGGCTTTGCCCTCAGCCGTTGCCCAGGCCCAACAATCCGCCCCTCTGGAAGATTCCGTCGCCCGCACCGCCCGCGCCTATGACAGCCTGGAGAGATCCATGACGCTTCCACCCGGCACCCTTGCCAAGGAGCTCCCCGCCTTCGCGGAAGACCTCCTCCGCCGTCCAGACACCTCGGAGCTGGACAAGGCCGCCGCCCTTTTCGCCACCAAGCAGTATGCCCAGTCGGAAGCCGCCGCCCTCCGTGCCAAGGACCAGGCCCTCGCCGCCGACGGCCAGCCGGTCAAGGACGCCATCTCCGCCCTGACCCTCGCCGGTCAGTCCGCCACGGAGCAGATCCAGAATAAACGCGCGCTAGAACACTACCGCGCCGCCTCCGCCCTCACCAGCGAGGAGCGGGATGTTCTGGAATGGGCCGGGATCCAGAACAAGATCGGCCATCTCCACTACCTCGATCGCCAGTACGGCGCCCAGGCCACCCTCATGG
>JANOKL010000397.1:0-12920 GCA_031419215.1 Luteolibacter sp.
TCCGACGAAGACGGCACCCTCGACTTCGAAGACGCCGTCCCCGGCGACCACCTCGTCAGTTGGAAACGCACCCCCGAAAGCAGCTACGCCCTCATTGAAATCGAGACGCCTTACGCCAATCCATCTCCCCAAGACCTCAACGACAAAGGCGAAGTCCTCTTCCCCAACGGCATCTGGGCGGGCGGCACCTGGATTCCCAAAGCAGCTCCAGAACTCACGGGCTTCCTCCCGGACTCAGAAAGTGAAGCTTTTCCGAACGGCATCGGATACATCGTCACCTCACTAGGCTGGGACTTCTTTAATAACGACCGGAAACTCATCCAAATCGCCTATGTCCACCCCACCGACGGACCCGGCATCGACTCTTCCGCACCCAGCCCAGTATTTTGGAACGAAGGAGCCTCCAGCTCCAGTCTCGTTTACGAAACCGCCAACCTCTGGGACACACCCTACTGGTCTGCATCGCCTATTGGAGTCAGCACCGCAGGCGATCTGATCATCCGCTCCAGCTACCCCGACAGCGTCCACCGTCTTGAGCGCTTCGGCCCGTCCGGAGCTTTAACAGGCAGCATGGACGGCAGCGATGGCTTCCACCCTAGTGGAAATTCGGGCCACGGTGACAGCACTGGCAATGGCTGGGTCGCCTCAAACCTCACACGTCCCGCCAGCACCGGACAACCCGCCGCCCACAAAGTCGGCCTTTGGGACACCTCCAACTACCCCGTTGCCCTCCCCGTTGAAGCCGATGGCTGGGGCTACCCCGTCCGCACCAAAGATCTCCCCAACGGCAAAGTCGTCCTCACCGCCGGAGCCTATAACGGCACCACTACCACCGGCCGCGTCTTCCTGCCCAATCCCACCGGCCAATACGAATACGCCACCAAACTCGCCGACAAGAACATCGAACTGTTCGCCGGAGACGGCAGCGCCCTCACCAGCGATGGTAAACTCTGGCGCAACGGCGGCCTCAAAGCGCTCAGAGACCTCTGCCCCAAAATCGGAGAACTGCTCGACTCAGGAGCCATCCTACACCCCCTCCGCTCCAACCAAAATGGCACTTACCTCATCCAAGTCCAAGCCCCCACAGGAGCCACATCCTCCATTCTTCTGGTTCCGGTGGGCGTCGCCGTTGATTCGAGTCGAGACGGCAGCATCACCTTTGACCAACGAGATGAAACCTCATCACACATTCCCTTCAGATTCTGGGTGAACAACGATCAGGATGAAACCGAAGTTGATGAACCAGTGATTGTGCCCAGCAACAACCGGGACTGCATCGACTACGTGATCAAAACAAACAGAGATCTCGAGGACTTTTGCCGACTCAGTGTTCGTGTCGGCTTGGACGTCGATCTTCTCAAATCAGGGAAGCTCAAAGTTGGGCTCAAATTCAAGAATGCTTCGCCACAAGGCCCCAAAATTCAAGTTTGGCCAAATCAATCCGATCAAGGCAACACAGACTATTTGTTCAATGGGACCGCAGCGGCAAGACAGATCGCCAAGTCTCCATTTTCCGAAAGTCTGGAAGGAATCATCGCGATTCCCTCATCCTACTGGACCAGCCGGACAAATGCCGAGCCATGTGCGGATCTGATATTTGAGGGAGCGAAGACGGGCCTGGATGAACTCGTTGTGGTTCTTGAAAATGAGAATGGCGCAGAGCTGGGGGAGTCCACAGGAGTCTGGATCCAGTTGCTGGATGTTCGTCAAATGTATCAAAGAGCCCGCATCCCACAAGAAGCTGGGGACGTGCCATCGCCTGGATCAGGTTTGCCTCCGACTCTTCAATGGGTTTGGGACCCTTGGAACTGGCCTTACGTGGAAGATCCTGTGGCCGCTCCGCAAACCATAGTTTTCAATCACGGGTGGAGAATGCGCTACGGGGATTTCATGAACTGGGCCGACAACAGTTACAAGCGCTTGTGGCACGAGGGCTTCAAGGGTAAGTTCTATTCCTTCAGATGGCCCACCTACAGCGGGGATGACAACGGACTCCCCTACGGATACAACGAGCAAATCGAGCCCTCGCCCTTCCCCCCTGGGGGCCTTACCTACAATGCCAGTGAGTATCGGGCCTGGCTTTCCGGGCCAGCTCTCGCCAATTTTGTCAATAGCCTGCCGAATCCGAGAAACCGCTATCTATTCGCTCACAGCATGGGAAATGTCGTAGCAGGATCAGCGTTCAAAGCCGGGATGAGAGTCCGGACCTACGCCATGTGCAATGCGGCCATGGCTGCGATGGCTTACGATAGCACCCAGATCCATGATCCTGGATTCATTACCCCTGATACCAATTCCGATTCCGCCATTCGCAATAAGTTCGGGCTTGCGGATCGGCTTGCGGATATTCCAGCCAGGACGGTGAACTTCGGGCTACCGAATGATTCCGCACTCGGTTCTTGGAGCGCCAACAACCTGATATTCAAGCCGCAGCCGAACTCCTATTTTTACTACCCAAACAACATGGTGAAGCTGGTTTACAAGGAACCACGGACAAATGCGGAGCCGGAAAATGATCGTCCGGTGACTGATTCGAACGAGGCGATGGGCTTCGTCACCCAGTCTCGTTCTCGTGCAGCGGGTGCGGTGCTTAGCACGGGCGGCAAGGTCAGCTCGTTTGTTGACATGCGAGATTTTGGATTTGATACGGTCCACAGCGCAGAGTGGCGCTGGAATCTTCAGAGCACGCATTCATTTTGGCAGCGGTTGGTTCAAACATTCGAATCCAATAATCCATGACAGGGAATATGAAAAAATTATCCGGTATCATTTTTATAATTCTCATTCTTGTGTCTTTGTGGAAATGGAGAGATAGCCAAGAATCACAAAATAGCGGAGTTAAACCGGGACCAGCAGGCCGTAATGGGAGGCCCCCATTGGATGAAAGCCCAGTCGGGAGAATGCTGCGTGCATTCGACCAGAATGTGGTCCTCTACGGTCGTGTGGTGGATCAACACGGTTCGCCAATCGAAGGAGCAGAGGTTAAGGTCATGCCACAGGAAAAGCCGTTTGCTGATGGCACACGGGTCCTGATGCAAACGACGGATGCTGATGGGCGCTTTTCTGTGACTGGATTGCGTGCCTTTGCCGTGGGAATCGATACGTTTAAATCAGGGTATTTCAAAATTTCAGATGTCTATTCGGATCAGGCAGCGTCCTCACGCCTGATCGAATACGGGCTAGATTCAGGAAAAGGGAAACTTCACACAGAACCCTCCACGCCGGCCATTTTCACCTTATTCAAGCCTCGCGATCCCGAGTCGCTGGTTTCCGTGAAAGAAACCTTCACTCGAATTCCTCGTGATGGTCAGATGCGAAGCATCAATCTGATGCCAGGAGATTCTTCAGGAATCCATGTGATCGAGATTAGAACTTGGAGTGATTTTGATACGGTTCCAGAAGACCAAATGAAATTTAGTTGGAAACTGGAAATCAGCGTACATGGTGGAGGTATTGTTTTGAGAAATGGTGCCTTTGATTTTGAAGCCCCCGCAGTAGGATACCAACAAAAAATCGTGTTTGACTACCCGGCTTCGTTGATTGGCCATCAGTGGGATTCAGCAGTTCAAAAATCCTGTTTCGTGAGATTTGGCGATGGGGTTCACGCTGTGTTGAAATTCGAAATGAGAGCTTATGGTAATAATACGTTCCAATGGAACTCATGGCTGAATCCCAAGGTAGGTTCCACCAACCTCACGATCCTTCCGAATGAGAGGGGGTTACTTCCACAATAATTAACTTCAAAGCGACACACAAGATAAAAAATTGTAATCATATTTTAAATCCGTCATTAATTATAGCGATTTCGTATGTTTCATTTTATTTTATTGCGGTGTCAATTAGGCTTAACGGCGCCGAAAATATAGACCTGAATGATATATTTAAGACACCAAGATTCCGTGCTGGAATTTGTCTTTATTCTGCAATTTACCTAATCTTCACGAGTCTTTCTGTTTGGTGTGCGATGCGTGCTTCCCGGGCGGCATTTAAGAGGAAATGGATTTCTGGAGCGATTTTTTTCGCCGTAATTTCAATTTTTATAATGGCCTTAGTTGATCTAGTGATCACCGTTAACATTGATAAATTAAAATAAGGGCGACCATCCATTGCGCCGAGGAGGAGGCTCTCAAGTCCGTGGACCACAGCGTCGATGCCGAAAAAGTCGCCTCAAACACTGGCCCCCTGCCCGCCGAGGCGGCTGGCAGGGGAGTTTGTTCTGTGGGGCGGTTTCTTAGAGTCCCAGCTTGGCGAGGAGGCTGGGGTTTCCGCGCAGGGCTCCTTTGGCGACGCCTTTGAGTTCTTTCATGAACTCACGGAGGGCATCGTAGGCGGCGTCGCGTTTGGCGGTGTCGCCGATGGCGCTGCCTTGGGCTTCGTCTTGTTCGGAGGCTGTGTCGGTGAAGGAGTCGAGCGCGGCGATGAGGGGGGCGAGGGTGGCGGCGGGGTAGCCGCGTTTGGTGAGCTTGGCGGCGTGGGGGGCTTTTCCGGCGGCGGTGTAGGAGGCGCGGGCGAGGGTGATGAAGCGGCCTGTGTCTTCAGGGACGTCGCCGGTGAGGCTGAGGGTGAGGCGGTCAGCCTGGGTGGGGAAGCTGGCGCGGGCGATTTCACGGAAGCGGGCGTAATCGTCGCGCGAGATGACGATGGCGTCTGACTGTTTTTCGGTGGCGGTGGCTTGCTTTCCCATGCCGGCGGCGCGTCCTTGGTAGGCGGCGAGGAGGGAGTCGATGAGGGCCTGGGCGGCGGCGAAGTCAGCGGCATCGTAACCGCGGGCTTCGAGGAGCGGGCGGATTTCGGCATCGGTGCTGGCGGTGGTGACGAAGACATCGGCATCGGTGGCGTAGGCCTGGATGGCTTTGTCCTGGGGGCTGAGTTTGCGCGGTGGCTGGTCTGCTGGCGGGGTGGTGTCGGTGGGGTCTGGCATGGACGTGGGTGGTTTGTTGTGGGTGTATCTTGGTGAGGTATGGAAATTGAATATTCTCTTTTCCAAATCCGCATCATAACAGATAGGGCGAGGCGGCGGGTGTGAAGGAAAATCAGCCGGGGTCGGGGGCTCCGTTTGGCAGTTCGAGGGCTCCGTTTGCGAGTTCGGGGGCTCCGATTACTAGTTCGTGGGCCCCGTTTGTGAGTTCGAGGGCTCCGTTTGGCAGTCCGAGGGCTCCGTTTGCGAGTTGGAGGGCTCCGTTCGCAAGTTCGAGGGCTCCGTTTGCAAGTTCGAGGGCTCCGTTTGCCAGTTTTAGGGCTCCGAAGCCCGAAATGCACAGCAAATCCCAAGATTGGCAGAGCATCCCTCCTTTCCGGTCGACCATGCTTCGCTTTGACCATCACTGCCGAAGTTTTTCTTCGATCAAACCTTTCAGACTCTCCCCTTGAAAAGCGTGAGGCCGGAACCTATTTACGGCGCGGCCACGCTTTCAGCTCCCATTTCCCGCCCCATGAACGCCCTCTCCCGCAGTCTCTGCTCCTACTGGAATTCCTCGATTGGCAAGAAACTCATCGTCGCCCTCACCGGCCTCGCGCTTGTGCTGTTCCTTGCCGGCCACCTCACCGGCAACCTGCTGGTCTTCGTGGGTCAGGAGGCCTTCAATGATTACGCCGAACTTCTTCATAATGCCCTCCACGGTGCGGGTGTGTGGATCGCCCGAATCGGCCTGTTGACCGCCGTCACCCTTCACATCGTCGCCACCATCCAGCTCACCCGGGAAAACAAGGCTGCACGCACCCCTTACGCTTTCGACGCCACCATCCAGGCTCCGAAATCCTCCCGCATCATGATCTGGAGCGGACTGACCATCCTGGCCTTCGTCGTCTATCACCTCCTCCATTTCACCGCCCGAGTTGGCAACACTTACAACAGCTACGTCGATGCCGCGCACCTCGCGAAAACCGGCCTCACCCGCCACGACGCCTGGAAGATGGTGATCGACGGCTTCTCGGTTTGGTATGTCGTCGCCTTCTACGTGATCGCGATGACCCTGCTCTGCTCGCACCTTTCCCACGGCGTGGCTTCGATGTTCCAGACCCTCGGCCTGCGCTCGAAAAAGTCCCGCCCGGTGATCGCCGCCATTTCGAAAGGCTATGCCCTCCTGATCTGGCTCGGCTTCATCTCCATCCCGCTCGCCATCCTCGTTTTCGGCTTTGGAAAATAATCCCTCACCTGCCCACGCCATGTCATTCATCCTCGATTCGAAAGTTCCGGCCGGTCCGCTTGATCAGAAATGGTCGAAGCACAAGATGGACTCAAAGCTCATCAACCCGGCCAACAAGCGGAAATACACGATCATTGTCGTGGGCTCCGGACTCGCCGGTGGAGCCGCTGCAGCCACCCTCGCCGAGCTCGGTTATCAGGTGAAATGCTTCTGCTACCAGGACAGTCCGCGCCGCGCCCACTCGATCGCGGCCCAGGGTGGGATCAACGCCGCCAAGAACTACCAGAACGACGGCGACTCCACCTTCCGGCTTTTCTACGACACTCTTAAAGGCGGCGACTTCCGCTCGCGTGAGGCCAACGTCTATCGCCTCGCTGAAGTCTCCACCTCGATCATCGACCAATGCGTCGCCCAGGGAGTGCCCTTCGCCCGCGAATACGGCGGCCTCCTCGACAACCGATCCTTCGGTGGTGCCCAGGTCTCCCGCACCTTCTACGCCCGTGGCCAGACCGGACAGCAGCTCCTCATCGGCTGCTACCAGGCCCTCGAAAAGGAAATCCACAAGGGCGGCGTGAAGATGTTCCCGCGCACCGAGATGCTCGACCTCGTTCTCGTCGACGGCCAGGCCAAGGGCATCGTGGTCCGCGACCTCAACACCGGCAAGATCTCCTCCCACGCGGGCGACGCCGTCCTCCTCGCCACCGGCGGCTACGGCAACGTGTTCTTCCTTTCGACGAATGCCATGGGCTGCAACGTCACCGCCGCCTGGCGCGCTGCGAAAAAGGGAGCCCTCTTCGCCAATCCATGCTACACCCAGATCCATCCGACTTGCATCCCCGTCAGCGGCGAATACCAGTCGAAGCTGACCCTGATGTCGGAGTCGCTCCGCAATGATGGCCGCGTCTGGGCACCGAAGACCCGCGAGCTCGCGGAAAAGGTCCGCAACAACCAGTTGTCGCCGAACGACATCGCCGAGGATGATCGCGACTACTTCCTGGAGCGGAAATATCCCTCTTTCGGCAACCTCGCCCCGCGCGACATTTCATCGCGAGCTGCCAAGGAAGTCTGCGATGAAGGCCGTGGCATTGCCCCCACCGGCCTCGGGGTTTATCTCGATTTCCGGGACGCCACCAAGCGTCTCGGCGAGGACACCATCCGCGCCCGCTACGGCAACCTTTTCCAAATGTATGAAAAGATCGCTGGTGAGGATCCCTACACCCGGCCGATGATGATCTATCCCGCCGTCCACTACACCATGGGCGGCCTCTGGGTGGACTACAACCTGATGTCAAACGTCCCCGGCCTGCACGTGCTCGGCGAAGCAAATTTCTCCGACCACGGCGCCAACCGTCTCGGTGCCTCCGCACTGATGCAGGGCCTGGCCGACGGCTACTTCGTTGCCCCCACCACCGTCGCCAACTACCTCGCCACCCAGAAGCCCGGCACCGTCACCACCGACCATCCCGAGTTCAAGAAGGCCGAAGCCGAAATCAACGCCCGCACCGCCCAGATGCTCGCCATCGGCGGAAAGCGCACGGTTGACTCCTTCCACCGCGACCTTGGCAAGGTCATCTGGGACAAGTGCGGCATGGAACGCTCCGCCCAAGGCCTGCGTCAGGCCCTTCAGGAAATCCCGGCGATCCGCGAGGAATTCTGGAGCAACGTCCGCATCCCCGGCTCCGGCACTGGAGCCAACATGGAACTCGAAAAGGCCGGCCGCGTCGCCGATTTCATCGAGTTCGGTGAACTGATGTGCCACGACGCCCTTAACCGCGAGGAATCCTGCGGCGGTCATTTCCGCGCCGAGCATCAATACACCGATGCAGATGCCGAGGTGCAGGCCGGCAAGACCCAGCCCGGCGAGGCCAAGCGCCACGACGACACCTTCGCCTACGTCGCCGCCTGGCAGTTCACCGGTGCCGGCAACGCGCCGATCCTTCACAAGGAGCCACTCACTTTCGAGACGCTGAAGCCTTCCGTCCGTTCCTACGCCTGATCCCTTTCCACGAAACCTTTCCCGCCTCACCCGCCATGTCCAAGCAACTCAATCTCACCCTCAAAGTCTGGCGTCAGGACAGCAAGGAATCCGCCGGACGCATCGAGACCTATCCGGCGTCCAACATCCCTGAGGAAGCGTCCTTCCTGGAGATGCTCGACATCGTCAACGAGGGGATCATCCACCAGGGCAAGGAGCCGATCCATTTCGATCACGATTGCCGCGAAGGCATCTGCGGATCCTGTTCGCTCACGATCAACGGCATCCCTCACAGCAGGGAGCGCGGCGTCACCACCTGCCAGCTCCACATGCGGAAGTTCTCCAATGGTGACACCATTTGGATCGAACCCTTCCGCGCCAAGGCCTTCCCGATCGTCCGCGACCTGATCGTGGATCGCTCCGCCTTCGACCGCATCATCGCCTCCGGCGGCTACATCGACGTCCGCACCGGTTCCGCCGTGGATGCCAACTCGCTGCCGATCCCGAAGGCCGATGCCGACAGCGCCTTCGATGCCGCCGCCTGCATTGGCTGTGGAGCCTGCGTGGCCTCCTGCAAAAATGCGTCTGCCATGCTCTTCGTTTCCGCCAAGGTCAGTCACCTCGGCCACCTGCCGCAGGGCCAGCCCGAGCGCGAAAAGCGCGTCCTCGCCATGGTCCGCCAGATGGACTCCGAGGGCTTCGGCAACTGCACGAATCAATACGAATGCGAAGCCGCCTGCCCGAAGGAAATCAGCGTCGATCACATCGCCCGCATGAACCGCGACTTCGCCAAGGCCGCGGCAAAGGAAGCGCTGGTCTGAGGTTGCTTAGGATGATTCATTTAGGACCTATAGGACCCATGTGTCCTATGGGTCTTATTTTTTGGTGAGCCCCAGTCATGCCCCGAAAACCATCCAAGCCCAGCGATCAGACTCGAACAGATGGTCGTTCGGAAGTGGCGGCCGCCTCGTCAGCAACGAACTCAGGGGTTCTCTATTTCCTGATCATCGGGCCGATTCCTCTAACAGGAGTCGGTCTGCTTTGTTTGTTCTACCCCTTCCCTTACCACGGTTCAGCAGGTTCTGGAGAGCGCTCTGGTAAAGGCACCACAGGCGACATTTCCATCAGCTATGGCCCCGACGTGGTTCAGGGATTTGGTGTGTTCATGCTTCTGATCGCCATCTGCCTGTTCTTCGTCGCATGGAAGATCAAGAAATCAGACGCGCGGCGAGTTTCGCACTGATAAAACTTTCCGCCTGACGAAGCATCGATTTCTCATCAAGCTGGATTTGATGAAGCCCCTTCTATCCGCCTTCCTGCTCGCATGCTTCGCAGCGCCAACCCTTCACGCCGAGCAGTCCACCGAGGACCCGAAGCCGCCCACCAAGGCCGAGGCGAAGGCCGCTTTTGATAAGGCCGACAAGGCCCTCAACGAAATCTGGGCGAAGGCGAAAACCCAGCTTCCTGCCGAGGAATTCGAGACGCTGAAGGCCGATCAGCGTGGCTGGATCAGTTGGCGCGACTACATCGCCGCCTCCTTTACGATTGTCGGCTCCGAGGTTCCGGAAAACAAAGCAAAGGAAACGCCGGAGTATTTCGCAACTGCTGCCGACCTGATGGATGCTCGGGTTCAATGGCTCAAGGGTTACCTCAAGGATCCCGTCGAGGAGGACACGATGACTGGAGGCTGGAAGGACAGCCAGGGAGGCTTTCTCAACATCGTTCAGGAGGGAAAGAAACTCTTCTTCACCCTCGAGGTCGTGCGTGGCCCGACTTTCCATCTCGGGAATATCGGCGGCGAGGCGACCTGGAATGCTCCGCTCGGATGGTTCACCGTCAAGGACGGCGAAGCTGGGAAAGAGGAGGAAACGAACCTCGCCTTCATCCAGCGCAGCAGGAAACTGGAAATCATCGGAGCCAATACCGGCAACTACCACGGAGCCCGCGCCTACTTCGACGGCGAGTATGTGCGCGTGGCGAAGCTGGATGCCAAGGAAACGGCGAAGGTGAAGAAGGAGGCCATCGAAGGGCCACCCGATCCATGACTTCTTACAAGTCGATCGGTGCGCAGATCGGATCAGCGAGCTTGTTGATGCGGCCGGTATCGAGACGGTAGATCCAGCTATGAATCTGGATCGGTTGGCCACGTTCCCATGCGTCCTCGACGATCGTCGTGCGGGCCACATGCTTGGCCTGGGAAAGGACATTCAATTCACAGAGCCTGTCCACCGCCGACTCGTGATCGAGCGCGCCGAGTTCATCCCTGTTTAGGCGGGCAACGAGACGGATTCCGGCGAGCCAGTTGTCGATCAGTCCGTGGCGAAAATTTTCCAGCGCTGCGCGGACACCGCCGCAGCCGTAGTGGCCGCAGACGATGACGTGCTTCACCTTCAGGACATCGACGGCGTATTGAAGGACGGCGAGGACGTTGAAATCCGTCTCGGCCACGACGTTGGCGACGTTGCGATGCACAAAGACCTCCCCGGGGGCCAGGCCGGTGATCTGGTTGGCCGGGACCCGGCTGTCGGAGCAGCCGATCCAGAAATACTCCGGGCTCTGCTGGTTCGCCAGACGGGTGAAAAATTCCGGATCGGAGCCGACCATGGCGTCGGCCCAGTCGCGGTTCTGGTCGAGGAGGTGTTGGAGGTCGGGCATCAGCTTCTTCAGGAACACTATTTCAGGATTCCCCGGACACGGCGCAAGGTACAAGTTTGAAGCGTGATCCGCGCTTTCCTGCTCTTTGCACTTTCCGCCGTCTGCGCCATGGCTGCGCCGAAGAAGGTGGCGGTGTTCGTGGCCCTTTGCGATAACGCCAGCCAGGGAATCGCGCCGGTGCCCGCGAAGATCGGCGATGGCAACAAGCCCTCAGAGAATCTTTACTGGGGCTGCACCGACGGCCTGCCCACTTGCCTGAAGGCCAGCAAGTCCTGGAAGCTTCTGAAGAAGGAGACTCCCGCCGACACACGGATTCTCGAGCGCTGCACCTTCACCGACACCGCCGGAACCATTGAACTCACCGTCGAAGGCTGGCGCGGCAGTGAAATCGCATCCTGCTTGAGCGCTTTTGAGAACGCCTTGGTTTCAGGAAACCACGATCTCTGCGCCTTCATCGGCCACAATGTCCTCATGGATGGCGCGATCAATGAACTCGGCAAACGCGCGGCGAAGCCCGTGGACGCCATCGTGCTCTGCTGCCAGAGCGAGTCCTATTTCAAGAAGCGACTCACGTCCCTCGGAGCCCGCCCGGTCCTGCTGACCACGCAGTTCATGTATCCGGGTGGTTTCCTGCTGCGCGACACCCTGCCGCTCTGGGCGAAAGGCAGCTCGCTCGCGGACCTCCAATCGGCCGCCGGAGCCTCCTACGCCCGCAACCAGAAGATCAGCATCAAAGCCGGAACCGGAGTGTTCGCCCCCCTCCCCTAACAGCGTGTCCGACCTTTTCACCACTCCCGCCGCCAGCGCCTCGAAGCCAAATCCGGCCGAGCCGCTGGCCTCGCGCATGCGACCCCACACCTTGGAGGAAATCGCCGGGCAGCAGCACATCCTGGCCCCGGGAAAATTGCTGCGCCGCGCGATCGAGTCGGACCGTTTTACCTCACTTATTTTCTACGGGCCGCCGGGCACGGGGAAAACCACGCTCGCCCACGTCATCGCCCGCAGCACCGGATCGCGTTTCGAGGCGCTGAATGGCGTCGAGTCAAACGTCGCCGAGATTCGGGCAAAGATCGATCAGGCCCGCACGTGGCGCGATCTGCGTGGCGAGACGACGATCCTGTTCATCGACGAGATCCACCGTTTCAACAAGGCCCAGCAGGACGTGCTGCTGCCGCACATCGAGCGCGGCACGGTCCGCTTCATCGGGGCCACCACGCACAACCCGTATTTCTACGTCAACTCGCCGCTGGTCTCGCGATCACAGGTCTTCCAGCTCGAACCCGTGTCGCTGGAAGACATCGTCTCCGTGCTGGAGCGCGCGATGTGCGATGCCGAACAAGGCCTCGGAGGAAAGAACATTGAAGCCGATCCGGAAGCCCTGCGACACCTTTCAGAAAAGTCCGATGGCGATGTGCGGAAAGCTCTAACAGCACTTGAACTCGCCGCTCTCACCACTCCGGCTGATGAGGACGGCATCGTGCGGGTCACGCTGGAGGTCGCCGAGGAATCGATCCAGAAAAAGGCGATTGTTTATGACGCGGATGGTGATGCGCACTACGACACCGCCTCCGCCTTCATCAAGTCGATCCGTGGCTCCGATCCGGACGCCGCGCTGTACTGGCTGGCGAAGATGCTGAAAGCCGGTGAGGACCCGCGTTTCATCGCGCGGCGCCTGGTCATTTCCGCCAGCGAGGACATCGGACTGGCCGACTCCGGTGCACTTCGCGTGGCCGTGGACGCGCATCATGCGGTGGAATTCATCGGCATGCCGGAGGGGCGGATCACCCTCGCCCACGCCACGGTCTATCTCGCCACCGCGCCGAAATCGAATCGCGCCTATGCCGCGCTTGGAAAGGCCATGGCCGACATCGAGCAAGGCCGCACCTTGGCCGTGCCGCCGCACCTGCGGACCAAGACCCGCAAGAAGCTCGCCGCCGCCTCTGGAGAAACCGATGAGGCGATGCGCTACTTGTATTCGCATGACTACGAGGGAGCCTACGTCCCCCAGGCCTATCTTCCAGAGGGTCGGACCTACTATGAGCCTAGTGATGAAGGGTTGGAAAGGCGGATCCGCGAAAGGCTCGATCACTGGCGCAGCCAGCGGGGGGAATAAGTTCCAAAGGCCAAGGGCCAAGTTCCAACGG
>JANOKL010000398.1:0-10804 GCA_031419215.1 Luteolibacter sp.
CCTCCTTGCGAGCAATGTATTCTCGGACGCTGGAGACATTGAAGAGTCTCTGCCCGTGCCTCTTGCCTTCCCGCTTCGAGGAAATGCTTCTGATCTCCCCGGCCTTCCTCAGATTGAAAAGCGGGGTGTGGGTCAGTCCAAATTTCGCGGTGATGAATTTTTCATCCGCCCATTCTGGATCTACTGGCGCTGTTTTCGTCATGGCGTTTCCACCATGTCCGGGGTTCATCCCGTCGATAAAACCACCGGAGTCAGTACGCCGAAATATGGTCTATTTCTTCCCGATCCTCTTCCGGAGGGTGTCGCCTCGCGTCCGGTGTGGGAGCCATCCAAACCCAAGCTCCTTGAGACGTTTCTTCATGGTTTCCAGCCTCTTGGCCTTGCCGTCGCGTTTTGGAAGTTTTGTCGCGGAAATCATCTCCTTCCCGGCAGGATCAGTGGAGTATTGCAAGCCTTGGAACTTTGTAAGTTTTGCCCCCTCGTAGGTCTCCGCGACTTGCTCGACGGATGGAACAGCCTTCCATTTTTTCGCGGCCATGCCGATGGAATGGAGAAGAATTTCACAATCCGTTTTGGTGCCCTCCCTGTTCCCAAGCGCGATGCACGCGGCCTTGTATTCCTTCGATTCAAACCCTGTTAGATCACCAGACTCGGCCAATTTTCCAACGCGGTGGATTACCTTCCATGCCTCGACCTCCTTTTTGCGCTGGCGGATAGCATTGTCCATTTTTCGAAAAAATCCATTATCGCCACGGTGAAGAGCTTCGATGAATCTCAGGGCGACCAGCGCATGATCGTCCAGCACCTGGGCGACAATCTCCGCTCTTCGCCCCTTCAGCCCTTCCTCGTCATCATGGAGCGGTCGCCCCTCTTCCCCGGCCTCTTGAATGGCAAGAGCGTGCTCGATGGGGGAGGCCTCATAGAACCGGGGCGGCGTCCGCGTTGCCGCATACGAGCCATGGTAAAAGGTCAGGACTCCACCGCCGGCACCGGTGTATTCAACGCGCCCGTGTGGGAGGTTCGTTGTTGTCCACCTCATGCGCCTCCTTTCAGGGTTGGCAGCTTCGCGATGGCCTCGCAGAGAGCGGTAGTGTCGGGGTGGCTGTAAATGGAATGACTCTCGCGCGTCCTGTGGCCAGTGAGGGCCATCCGATCTTCCTCGCTGACACCTGCCGTTCTAAGCCATGAGGTGAAGGTGTGCCGGAGGCTGTGGAACCCTCTCTCGAAAGTGATTCGCCCGGATCCTTTCGGGCTGTCATCATCCATCACCCGCGAAGGCTTGCCACGATCCACGCCGGCCGCCTGCATGATTCGATTGAATGTCTGGGAAAGTCCCGCACGCGAGCCAATCGCAACCTTGGACAAGCTCGGGAACACGGGCGAGGTCGGTTCGTCGCTCTCCAGCGGGACCGCTTCCAGATAGGCGAGCAAGTCCGGCTGAATCGGAATGAACACCACGACCTTTTTCTTCTGCGTCTTTGCGGGCATCAGAGAAATCTGCTTCGCTGAAAGGTCGATCGCATTCCATGAGAGTTTCGCGGCATCGCCAAGGCGTAGGCCGGTGAACGCCGCGGCAAGGATCAGTCCCGCCCATTCGGGCGAGGGCGCGGCCTGCATGAGGCTGGCCACCTCGGAGACGGTGAAGGGCTTGCGCTCGGTGCTGTCGCTGGTGTCGATGGCTTCCAGGGCGGTGCAAGGATTGAAGGAAACCAAGCCCTCGCGGATGGCGGAGCGATATAGGGCTCCGACGTCTTTCATGTAGGAAAGCACGGTTTTCCCGGTCAATTTCTTGTCCTGCAAGCTCTCGCGCCACTTCCGCACGTCCAAGGCTGTGACGCTTTCCAGCGGCTTCTTGCTCCGGTCAGTGCCAAGCCATCCAAGAAAGGCCTTCAGGTGGCCACTGTATCGCGCCATCGTGGCCTTGCTGCTGTCTCGCTGCTTCCGGCGGAGCCATTCCGCGCCCCACGATTCGATCGTGTAGGAAATCAGCTCTTCCTGATTGGCGATCTCCAACAAGCTGGCAAGGTGCTTGCGAGCGGTCAATGCAGTGAATTTGCCGCGCTCGATTGCCTCGATTGCCTCGGAGAAAATGGCCTTTGCCCGTGATGCTTTCTTTGATCCCTTCTCGATCACTCCTTGCGCGTTCCGCTCCAATTCCAGGGCGACGACAAGGGCCTTTTTCTTCGAGGTCTCCCCGGTTGATTTCCGGACCTGTCGAAGGCCTTTGTGCACGCCTGGAGTTGTGTTTGTCGGATCGGGCACGTAAAACTGGCACTGCCAGACGTTCGAACCGGGTCTTTTTCGGAGTGATGCCATGAGTGGAGGAGGCGAAAGTGTCCCCCAAAGTGTCCCCTAGTTCTGCCGTTTATCAAGTTTATATCGTTTTCAATCCCTTAGTTTTCAAGGGTTTCCGCGCCATTGCAAGGGCTGGGTTCTTTTCAGCGGTTCGAATCCGCTATCCTCCACCATTTTTTCCGGAAAATCCGGAGTCTGCCTAAGGAGGGTGGACGTCTCCGTCCACAGCAAAGCTGTCCAAGCAGGGACTCGACCTCCGGGCAGTCCGGCTGGGGGCGGTGGGATTCCTTTCGACTCAGAAGAATGAAACAGGCGCTTGGTGGGTTTTGGAAAAGCTTTTGGGACAAGTGACTTCTCCACCGCCGGATCGTCCGGAGGCCGAGTCCCTGCCTACACGAGACCTTTGAAACGCTTCTCCTCAAGCTTGTCACCGCGTCGGATCCAGAGCGGCCAGAGGATGGACCAGAGAATGAGGATAATCCAAATGGGGAGTGAAAGTCCTGTGTGGAAAATGCCTGCATCTATATCCAACCATCCTGTAGGCCACCACCTGCTAATTCTAGCGTAGCCGCGGCCAGATTGGTCAATTTCCAAGTCCCAGTATGCGTGCCGTTTTACGCCTAGGTTTCCAATGTCGAAGTGAAAATATCTAAAAACGAGTGATCCCGAATCTAGGCCAAGGATAGCCTGGTCCGACCGCTCACTATACGCAAGCGAGCTTGATTCAAATCGACCGAGCTTGAACTTAATATTCATTCCTCGCGACAGGTGCCACCAAACGAAGAGCAACATCAGCACCACCAACCCACCCCAGAACCGCCGCGAGCGGTGCAGGTAGAATTTCGGGCGCTGGGGGAATGCGTTCATTTCGTTCGAAACCGTTTCTCCTCCAGCTTGTCCCCGCGCCGAATCCAGAGCGGCCAGAGGATGGCCCAGAAAAGAAGCAGGATCCAAATGGGTAAAGAGAATTCAAATTCGAAATCGATAGCGGACATCTGAAACTTTCCACTAGGCCAAACCTTGGCAACAGGGTCGGCACCCGATTGGTCCATTTCCAGATCCCAGGAAGTGGGTGGTTTCACGCCAAGGTTTCCGAATTCGTCGTGACGATATCTGAAAATGAATGATCCGCTCCTTTGGGAGAGGGTTAGGTAGTCGCAAACATCTTCATACCCGGGTGTAATTGCTTTCCTTTGAGTTAATGCAAGCTCGAGGCTTTTTCTTTGAGCCATGTGCCACAATCCGAAGAGAAATATCAGCACCACCAACCCACCCCAGAACCGCCGCGAGCGGTGCAGGTAGAATTTCGGGCGCTGGGGAAGGTCATTCATAGGTGTGACTTCTTCCACCGATCACCGATCACAGCTCACCCGGCACAAACTCTTCTCTCCCTCACCGCCTCCGCGAAGCGATCCAGCACCTCAACCGTATCCTCCCAGCCGATGCACGCATCCGTGACCGATTGTCCGCGGGTCATGTTCGGGCTGATCTTCTGCGCTCCTTCGACGAGGTTTGACTCGATCATCACCGAGGTGACGGCTTTCGAACCTTCGGCGATCTGCTTGCAGAGGGCGTTGGCGACGAGGGGCTGGTTGCGATAGTCCTTCATCGAATTGCCGTGCGAGCAATCGACCATCACATGCGGCGGCAGGCCTTGTTCGTTTAGCATGGCCACGACCTCAGCGATCGGCCCGGCGTCGTAGTTTGGCCCGCTTTTCCCGCCGCGCAGGATGATGTGGCAGGATTGGTTGCCGGTGGTGGAAATGATGGCGGAGACTCCTTGTTTCGTGACCGAGAGAAAATGGTGCGGCCGCCAGGACGACTGGATGGCGTCGAGCGCGATCTGGATCGAACCGCCGGTGCCGTTCTTGAAGCCGACCGGCATCGAAAGCCCGGACGCGAGTTCGCGATGGATCTGGGATTCGGTGGTGCGCGCGCCGATGGCTCCCCATGCGATCAGGTCGGCGATGTACTGCGGGGAAATGGTGTCGAGGAACTCGGTGCCGGCCGGGATGCCGAGGTTGGCGAGATCGAGCAGCAGTCCACGCGCGACACGCAGGCCGTGATTGATGTCGAACGAATCATCGAGGTGCGGATCATTGATCAGACCCTTCCAGCCGACGGTCGTACGCGGCTTTTCAAAATAGACGCGCATCACGATCAGAAGGTCGTCCTTCAGGCGGTCGGCATGCTCCTTGAGCTTCTTTCCATACTCGATCGCCGCTTCCGGATCGTGGATCGAGCAGGGGCCGATCACGACGAGGAGACGGTCGTCCGCGCCCTTGAGGATCGCATCGGACTGCTCACGGGCACTGGCCACGAGTTCGGAAGCCTCCTCGCTGAGCGGCAGGTAGTAATTGAGCACAGCGGGGGAAATCAGCGGATTGGTCCCGGAAATGCGGAGGTCGTCGGTGCGGTGGCGCGTCACGTCGTGGATGGAGAAGGTTCAAGTTTTCAGTTTCAAGTTCCAAGTGACAAACCGGGCCATTAGGCTCAGGAATCCACACGATGAGCACTCCCAAAGAACGCGCCGATGTCCTGCTGGTCAGCCGGGGGCTGGTCGATACCCGCGAGCAGGCGCAGCGGCTGATTCTGGCCGGTGAGGTGAAATCCGGCGACCGACCGGTGGACAAATCGAGCATGAAGCTCCCGGTCGACGCCCCTCTGGAAGTGAAGGAGCGCCAGAAATACGTGGGTCGCGGCGGCCTGAAAATGGAAGGCGCGCTGGAAGCTTTCGGGATCGATCCGGCGGGCTGGACCTGCCTCGACGTCGGTGCCTCGACCGGTGGCTTCACCGATTGCCTGCTTCAGAAAGGCGCGGTGAAAGTGCATGCCATCGACGTCGGCACCAACCAGCTCGCGTGGAAGCTCCGCAGCGATCCGCGGGTGATTGTGAAGGAGCAGTTCAACGCCCGCTACATGACCGAGGAGGATCTCGGCGAGAAGGTGAGGCTGGTGGTGATGGACCTGTCGTTCATCTCTCTAACAAAAGTCCTGCCCGCCGTGTTTTCCGTCCTGGAGGAAGGCGGCATGGTGGTTCCTCTGATCAAGCCGCAGTTCGAGCTGCGTCGCGAGGACATCGGCAAAGGCGGCATCGTCCGCGACCCGGCCCTGCACGAGCGTGCGGTGGAGAAGATCCGGAAATTCGTCGAGGACTCGGGCAAGGAATGGAAAGGCCTGGTCACGTCCCCGATCACCGGGACGGATGGCAACGTCGAGTTCCTCGCATGGATTGGCTGACTGAAGGTCCTTGGACTGCGTGCAGCCTTGCTGCCGCTTTTCCGAGGCAGCCTGCTGCCGTCGGGCGCTCTCAAGCGGACGACATCACCGAACGATGTCCGCAAGGGCGGAGCCGTTTGAGCGGAAGGATCTCCTGAGGCCCGACCCGCCAGCAGGGCTGGCTGGCAAAAAGCGGCAGCAAGGCTGCACGCAGTCCAAGGTGCCGAAGGCACGGGAAGGCGTGCTTATTCAAATACGCGTGTGACTTGTGGCAGAAAGTCGAAATGCGAATCAGCCGTTACCACGGAGGCCGACAATTCAACTGCGAGCGCGGCTATCCAAACATCGTTCTCCGGAATGGGAGTTCCAGCGGAACGCAGGAAATGTTTCAAATGCGCGTAAACCTTGCTGGTGGCTTCTCCAACTTCGAGAACGTTTACAGCTGGATACTTAAGGAAACGGACGAGGGTCTTCTCGTTCTTGTCGTGGAGCTTCGATCCTCGAAATCCGTAGCGAAGTTCGCCAAGTACGATGGAGGGAATCATCACCTCACTCGCAGTGGTGATGACCTCATGCCAACGCCCGTTCCGCACCCAATCCGAATAGGCGTTGGTATCCAGAACAATCTTCATTTCCAGTCGGCGGGATCGACGGTTCGGAGCTCTTCGAGATGAGCGTCCCAATCAGGGCCTAAATCTGATTTACCGGAAAATATTTCCAATCCATTGGTGGTCTTCTCCGTCTCAACGCCGAGGCCTTTCGCCAAGGCTTCCTGAAACACCGTGTTCATGGAAACGCCGCGCTTCTTTGCCCGTTTTTTGGCTTCCGCCATGCAGCGCTCACCCACTTGGCGGATGGTAATCTGTTTCATGCAGGCACTTTACTCGGAACGTGCATGCACTCAAGCAGAAAGCCAGCTCGGCAATGTCAGTGCTCCATCTGGTTCAAGATCGCCTCGATCTGTTTCCGGTGCAGGCGGAGGTGGAAGGCACTCATGAAATACCAGCCACCGGCATCGAGCGGGCCGAACCAGGGATGGGCGTAGCGGGCCCTAGTCTGCAGATCGGGAAGTGACTTCGCTGCCTGCTCAATCGCCTCGCAGGAACTCGCGAATTCTTGCACCACGGAGTCATCCACCTCCGTCACAGGCTTCACCGTGGCCGTGCTGGCCTCGCGCTCCGGAACCTTTCCCTGACCTAACAGGGTGATGGCCTCGGCGATGCCGGTGTTCACGATGCGGAGGTGGTCGAGCGTCATGTAAACAGACCAGTATCGGCTGCTGTCTTCCAGTCCACGGAGGCGCTTGATCAGGACGCGACGGGAAGCCTTTTCGGTCGATAGGGGAGTCGCCAGATCGAGGATCGACTGGCGTTCGCTGGCAAAAAGCGAAGAGGTTTCCTGACGCAAGGTGCGACGGATGCCGCGCTTCACCATGAAGTTGGCGATCAGGCGTTCCGGCCAGGGAAGCCCAGCTCCCGGGGCGGCGAGTTTCGGTTCGGTTGAATCACTCATACTTGCAAAATGAAAGCAAAACACTTGTTGGATGCAAGTGAAAATTCAGGCATCATCCAGCATGGCTTCGAAACGCCGTTCTCCTTGTCCGCTCGCCTGCTCGCTGGATCTTTTCGGCGATCGATGGACGCTGCTGGTCGTGCGTGATCTGATGCTGGGTCGGACCCGTTTCAAGGACTTCACCGCCTCGCCGGAGGGTATTCCGACCAACATCCTGAGTGACCGACTGGAGCGTTTGGTCAGGCACGGAATCGCCACGCGGGTGACTCCTCCCGAGGGAGGAAAGCATCTCGCCTATCAGCTCACGCCGAAGGGCGAGGCTCTGCGACCCGTGTTGCTGGCGATGAAGGACTGGGGCTTGAAATGGGAGAAGGGGACGAAGGCAGCAATGAGCTGAGGATTTCCCCGGCTTGCAGGGCGGTGCGTTTCCGTGTCCGCTCGCGGCATGCGGTTTTTGAAAGTCCTGTTGCCCCTCCTGGGTGTCCTCTTGTCCGGAGTGCTGGCGGCGATGGTGTTCGAGCCGTTCCGGATGACGGGATTGAGTTTCATCGCCCTAATTCCGCTTCTATTCGTGTTGTGGAGAACAGAGGGAAAGCGGGCATGCTGGAAAGGCTTTGGATTTGGTTGGCTCGCAGGCTTTGCGTTTTTCGTGATCAATCTGAAATGGCTGAACACCGTGACCTGGCAGGGCGCCTTGATTCTGCCCGTGTATCTCGGGCTTTATTGGGCGGCCTTCGGCGCATTCGCGGCGACCTGGGGAAATCCTTTCCGGTCCGGCGAAACCCTGTCGGTGAGACGCGTGACGTTCATTGCCTGTTCGAATGCCTTCGTTTGGGCCGGGTTGGAATGGCTGCGTGGCTGGTTGCTCACGGGTTTCGGTTGGAACGGGCTGGGAGTCGGGCTTCATGACAAACTCATCTTCGCCCAAGCGGCGGATCTTTTCGGCGTTTGTGGATTGTCCGCTGCCTTGGTCTTCATTCAAGCGATCATCACCCCGATGCTTCTGGTTCAGACCCGCCTTCAGGTCAGGATCCGCCTCTGGTCGGTGGCTGTGTTGTTTCTGCTATCGCTCGCCGGCTACGGTGCCGCGCGGATGGCGATGATGAGAAATTCTGAGTCGGCCGAGCTTTCCGCCCTACTCATCCAGATCAACGCCCCGCAAGAAGCCGGTCGCTGGATATGGGATCCGGCGAAGGTCCACATGGCGTATGAGGATGAGACACTGAAAGGCCTCAAAGAAAAAGGCGCTGCGGATCTGGTCATCTGGCCAGAGTCGGCCTTGTCCGGTCGCTTGCTGCGAATGGACGATGGCTCGTGGATGATGTGGCAGGAGAATCTCGACACGATCGGTCGCGTTCGCGAGGCCGGGAAGTTCACGCTGATCCAGGGCATGACCGAACTTGAGGGCGAGACCCTCGCCGGGCAGCCGGTGGAAAAGGAGAACAGCCGGATCTGGAACTCGCTCGTCGTGATGTCGCCGGAGGACCAGCTCCAGTCGTTCCAAAAGCACCACCTGGTGATCTTCGGCGAGACGATCCCCTTCGTGAATGAGATCCCATTCCTGAAAAAGATCTACGAGGAGCAATCAGGCAGCTCCTACACCGGCTCCTTCACCGAGGGCCAGAACCTCAACCCACTCACTCTCGACGTGAACGGCACCAAGGTCGGCCTGATCCCGTCAGTCTGCTTCGAAGACACCGTACCCCGGCTCGAACGGAAGTTCGTGCGACCCGGCCCGCAGGTCATCGTCAATGTGACCAACGACGGATGGTTCAAGGAAAGCGAGGCAGCGAAGCAGCATTTCCACAACTCGATCTTCCGCGCTATCGAGCTGCGACGCCCGATGCTCCGCTGCGCCAACACCGGTGTCAGTGGCGCGGTCTCGATGACCGGCGAGGTCGTGACGACGCTGGTCGATGAAAAAGGCAGCCATTTCACCAACGGCAGCGTCCTGGCGAAGATCAAAGTGCCGCTCGATCCGCCATTCTCGCTCTACGCGCTGTTAGGCGACTGGCCGATCATCAGCTTTGGCGTGATCGGGCTCGTCATGGGCTGGCGAAACCGCAAGCGGCCCATCTCCGATCTTTCCGAGCCCGCTGCTGCCTGATAGATCTCCGCCCGTGGCCCAGCTCGGTGACATTCGCGAAGTCCTTCAATACATCCCGCAGTTCCGCGGTCGGACGTTTTTGGTCCTGATCGAAGCCGGACTTCTGCCGGAGCCGGCCGTGGCCGAAACGTTGCTCGATCTCGCCGCCTTGGAAGACCTTGGCGTGAAGCTCGTGCTCGGCGTGCTTGGGGGCGACTTAAAGGATCTCTACGATTGGACCCTCGAGTGCGAAATCATGGCCGCGCGGGTGAAGTCGCCGATTTCCGATCCGGCCTCGATCGCCGAGACGCGCGAAATTCTCGCTCGTGGTCAGTCGGCCGTCGTCGATGCCTCCGCCACCGGCCCGCTCGATCCGGCGGTGGTCGATTACGCGCTCGGCCTTGGCGTTTCGAAGGTCATTGCCCTGCTCGAAGAAGCCATCCTGATCGAAGGCCAGCCGGTCCACGCGATCCGCGCGACCGAGGCCGATGAACTCGCCGCCAATGGAGCCGACATCGAAGGCCGCTCGCTGTTGGAGGCCGCTTCTCAAGCCTGTGCCCGTGGCGTGCCGCGTGTGCATGTGCTGAACGGTCGTCGCCAGGGTGTCCTAGTCGATGAGCTTTTCTCGAACGAAGGCGTCGGCACCATGATCCACGCCGACAGCTATCGCGAAATACGTCCGCTGCGTGAGGAGGACATTCCCGAGCTATTGGGAATGATCGGTCGCTCGGTGCGTCGCACGCGCCTGGTCGCGCGGACCTACGAGGACATCCTCGCGAAGATCGGCGACTACTCCGTCATCTCGATCGACGACAACGTCGTCGGTTGCGTGGCGCTGCACGAGTATCCCGACGAGCATTGCGCGGAAATCGCCTGTCTTTACGTGAAACAGGCCCATGAGGGCAGGGGATACGGCGTGGAGCTGGTCCATCACGCCGAGAAGCTGGCGGAGTCGCGCCACATCCCGAAGGCCTTCGCCCTGACCAACCGCGCAGCGGATTTTTTCCGTGAGCGTCTCGGCTATACGCTGGGCACACCGGAGAATCTGCCGTTGCTACGGCGGACCCAGTACATTGCCAGCGGTCGGGACTCGCTGGTCTTCTACAAGGCCCTGAAAGGCTGAAGAGTCAGAACGAGATCCTCGCGCCTGCGTGCCAGATCCAGGCCTTGGTATTGAAGTCGGCCCCCTGCTCGTCCATGAGCTGGCCGTATTCCAGACCGCCCATCAGGATGACCTGATCGCGATAGAGGTGAACGTTGGTGCCGAGGTAGAAGGACGTGTATTCGTCACCGATGAAGAAAGGTGAGCTGTCGAAGGCCGGGTCAGACGAGGTTCCCATCGTGCTAATCAAGCCGCCAGCATCGTCAGCGACCGCGTAGTGGTAGCGACCAACGATGTTCAGCCTTCCGGGAATGGCCCAGTAGCTTGGAGCAAGTGTCAGGCCATAGGCGGCACCCTCACCTTTCGCGATCATGAAGTCCCCCACGAAGGAAAATCTGCCCTGATCGATTACGATGCCGGTTGAGATCAGATCGTGGAAGAGCGGGTTGTTCGCAACGAGCTGGTTGCCGTTCGCCGACCTTCTTCCGGCCACATTGAAGCGCGGGACCGTGCCCGAGCGGGTGCCGTCGAAGTTGTGCAGGTAGTCGAAATGCCAGACCGCGCGACTGAGGGATGAGCCGGAATTTTCG
>JANOKL010000399.1:0-8744 GCA_031419215.1 Luteolibacter sp.
TGTTTCCGTTGGTGTCGAGAGTGCAGGTTTTCCCACCCACCATCACCAGGCGGAACGAGACATCCAGAGTATTGCCGGTCCTCCATTGAAGCCCGCCACCGTCCATGATGACCCCCCCCACGCTGCCCAGGCCGCCTGCGGAGAAGGACAGCGTGCCGCCGGCAAGCGTGGTGCCGCCTGTGTAGGAGTTGGTGCCGGTCAGGCTGAGCGTGCCGCCTGTGATCGAGATCATTCCAGCTGCACCGCTGATGGATCCTGAAATCGTGTTGGTCGTTCCGTTCGCATACGAGCTGAGGGTGGATCCAATGATGTTCACGTTGCCCGAAACCGTGATGCCTGAGGTGCCTCCATCCGCCGAGATCCCGGAGTCGGCCGTCACGCTGACGGGGCCGGTCCAGCTGAGGCTGCGGTTGCTTCCTCCACCGACGCGGAGTGTGCCGCCATTCAAGGTCAGGGAATTCGGGAAACTGAAATTGCCCGGACCCGAGTAGATCTGGCCCGCATTGAGCAACACCGGGCCACTCCCGAAGGCGCTGCTGTTTTGTGGGAGGATATCGCCCGCACCGTCATTGGTGAGTCCCCCGCTGAAGGAGTTCGCAGTGGACAAGGTGAGGGTTCCGTTGCCGCTTTTCCTGAGCATCAGTGCGCCACCGGTGTTCCGGATCGTACCGTTGAAGGTGCACGCGGCGTTGTTGTTTCCGAGGGTCAAGGTGGCAGGGCCGACCGCTGCATTGTCGATGACGCCGCTGCCACTCAGTCCGTTGATGGATTGGGGGAATCCATTCAAGTCGAGCGTTCCGTTCACGATCAGGTTGCCCGCACCCGCACCGGATGGCAGCACGTTGGCCGCGCCGGGCGAAACCTTTCCGGCCCCTGTGAGCGTGAGGTTCGCGACACCGGACACCGCTCCAGAGAGGCCCAGAGTCCGGCCGCTGGCGACATTCCAGGCTTGTGCGGATCCGAGGATGATCGGTGCGGAAAGGGTCAGGTTCTGGCTGGCTGCGGAAAGATCGATCCCTCCATTTCCGATCGTCAGGGTGTTCGTCCCGCCGATGGAAACAGGCCCGGTCGGATTTGTTAGAGTGACACCCAGAACATCGAAATCCTGATTGAGCACCGTGTCCAGATTCGCGGTGGAGGTGGCGTCGAAGATGATGGCGGCACCCGCGACCGGCGTGGCGTTGGTGCTCCAGTTTCCGGGCGTTGTCCACGAGGTGCCCGCAGTCCCCGTCCAGGTGGCGGGTGGGATGATGGCGGTGATTTCCAGCCCGATCAGGAGCTCCGGCCTGTTCTCGATGGTGGTGGTGGAGCTGAAGTTGACGTTCAGCCGATTGTCGCCGCTGTTGAATGGAACGTTCGCTGTTAGATACATCGTCCTGTCAGTCCGCGCGAGCGCACTGTTGAGGGCGGCGATGAAATTGGCGCTCGATGGCCACTGCAGGGCGCCTCCGCTGGGAACCGAGGTGTTGGGGTTCGCGCCTCCCAGGCTGGCGGTCAGTGCGGAGCCGCCGCCGGTGTAGCCGAACTGGGCCGTATTGTTGGGAGGAGCAAGGCTTTGGTAAGGAAGCGTCCAAGGGGTGCCTGTGGTGCTGTTGACCCACGTCGCGCTGGAGGTGAATGGATCCGTGCCGTAGAGCCTGATGCCATAGGCACCGCCAGCATTGCCCCCAGCGGAGACGAGATTGAAGGCCACCGAGGTCACCGTCACGGAGCTGGTCGGGGAGGTGTTGGCGGCAATGAAGTTGTTCAGTTCGGTCAGATTGTAGGAGAACAGGCCGACGTACTGCCGCCCGTTGTTTCCGGCTGGGGTTGCCTGATACGCATTTCCAACCGCGGAAACTGCAGTGGTGGTGGATAGGACGGAGCTTGTGTTGTTGTCGTTGAGTTGACCGTCAATGACGCCGTTGTAGCCGGTTCCGCTGCCATAGGAGACGCCGTCCTTGCGAAGGTCGCCTTGCTGGTGGCTGAAGGTGGTGGCAACCCTTCCAGAGCTGACTGTGACAGCCACCGGTCGATCCGCGGTCAGGGAGCCGTCGCTGACCCGCACGGTGAAGTTGAAGGAGCCCGGTCCTTGGGTGTTCGTGGGCGTCCAGGAGAATGCGCCGGTGCCGGGATCGATGGTGGCCCCTGCGGGCGCGCCGATCAGGCTGTAGGTCAGCGTATTCGAAGGAAGGTCGTCGTCGACTGCACTGGAGGAAAACGAGAGGCTCAATCCCTCAAAAACGTTCTTCGCCGGGATGGCCGCCAGGACGGGCGGCAGGTTGACTTCGTTGACCGTCACGTCCACCGACTGGTCGCTGGTGAGGGTGCCATCACTGACCCGAATGGTGAAATTGAAGGTGGCTGGACCTTGGGCCTCGGTGGGAGTCCACGTAAAGACTCCCGAGGTGGCATTGATGGCCGCGCCAGTGGGAGCACCGATCAGGCTGTAGGCCAGGGTATTGGATGGAAGATCGGCGTCCGAGGTGCTGGCGGTGAAAGTGAGAAGCGTGCCCTCATTGATGGTTTGGGCGGGAATGGTCGCGAGAACGGGTGCTGCGTTGACTTCGTTGACGGTGACGGCGACGGGTTGGTCGCTGGTCAGTGCACCGTCGCTGACGCGAACGGTGAAGTTGAAGCTGCCTGGCCCCTGGGCCTCGCTGGGAGTCCACGTGAAGACTCCGGTGGTGGTGCTGATGGAGGCCCCGGTGGGCGATCCGATCAGGCTGAAGGACAGTGTGTCTGCAGGAACATCCGCATCCGTCGCAATGGCGGTGAAGGTGAGAAGAGTGCCTTCGTTCACGGTCTTTGCAGGGATGGAGTCGAGGACCGGAGCCAAGTTCGAATCGTTGACCGTCACGCTCACTGGCTGGCTTGAGATCAGGACTCCATCGGTCACCCGCGCCGTGAAACTGTAGACTACCGGTCCTTGCGCTTCAGTCGGTGTCCAGGTAAAGAGACCGGTAGCTGGATCGATGCTTGCACCGACTGGGGCATTTATCAGGCTGTACGTCAGCGTCTCCGCCGGAAGGTCCGCATCCGTGGCGCTGACGGTGAAACTGAGCAGCACGCCCTCGGTGACCGTCTTCGCCTGGATGACCGCCACGACCGGAGCGACGTTCTCGACAACCGCGGGAACCACGAAGCGCCATTTGACCAGATCGGTGGTGGTGCTAGTGGCGACCATGCTGAAGGTGCCATTGTCATTGTCCTTCAGACGCTTGCTGGTCGCCGGATGCTCGATGAAATACCAGCCATCCTGGTTCGCAACGAGGCTCCACTCCACCGCGGTGGAAGTCAGATTCGCAGCCGCCAGACTCAGCGAAGTTCCGTTGGTGCTTAGAAGTCGGCCGTCGCGGGTGGAGGTGATCCGATAGGTGTTCGCGGTCGTTCCCGGAGTGAGGAACCAACGTGTTCCCGTTCCCGAGTTTTCCGGAACCACCAAGGCAGGGCCTGCGGTTCCTCCCGGGTTCTGGAGGCGATCGTATCCACCTCGATTTTGAAAATGATATTTCTTGTTGGCGACGACACTGGTGACGCCATCCCATCCGGCATACAGCTCTCCGAAAGCGGTGAGCGTCCCGTCGCTTTTCAGCGCATTGGAGCGAGGCGCGTTCGAGGGATCCGTGGCGGGACTTGTTCCTTCGGTGAACTGGAACAGGGAATATCGTTTCAGCCAGGAGATTGACTGGGCCCGCCACATGAACTCGGCGAGAAAGTTGTAGTTGTCCGCGTCGGACCAACTTCCGGTTCCACTCCAACTGACGGTCGAAAACTCGGTGAGCCAAACCGGCCGGCCGAACGTGGTGTAGGCATTGGTAAGCACGCCAACGAGCTGATCCACGTTCGGCGTGTCATACCAATGGACGGGAGTGTAATCGCGGCGAAATCCCTGGGCGTCCGCTTTGGCCTCCCAATCCGTGGCCCAGGTGGAAAGCGGGCTTGCAGGACAGGGGCCGACGAGCGGGGCTTCCAAGGCTTCCAGTCGCAGCCAGAGCGCGATCGCGCGGTCAGTGGACATGTTTGCCTGATCGGTGTGGTCAGGCTCGTTGAAGCCCATCACATGAGTGGGCTTCGAGCCCGACTGCAGTTCATCGCGGATCAAATCCACCGGACCCTGATCGCTCCCGTGGCTCCAGTTGTAGTCCCCCCACTGCATGGGATTGAACTGGTGGTCGAAAGGCAGGCTGACGGACGTGCTGCGGCCCCAATTGTAACTCCATGAAGCATTGAACTTTTTATAGGAACTCACGTATCCCCCGAGACCCTTTTTCGGATAGTAGGCGGAAAGCCCACTTTGCCAGAGCTGCAGGGTCGACGAGCTGGGCGTGGCGACTGCCATCGGGTTTCCCGCATCCCAAACTCCATTCTTCGGATAGACCGCCAGGCCGGAATAGGCATTGATGAGACGGAACTGGGTCCCATTCAGGTAGTCGAGGAACCAGTCCTGATGAGGCATGCCGGTGTAGGGTTCAACGACGACAGACTTTCCCGTGACGGCGGAGATCTCCGCCTGCGCCAGGCAGTTTCCCGTGACGACATGGCGCAGCCGGTAGCTGCCATCGCGATGGTTCAGGAGAAGCTGCCAGTCGAGAACCGCGGAGCCGGACGAATTGTTGACGTAAACCACCTGGCCATCGACCAAGGCCAGACGAAGATCCGGACCACCGTTCTTCAAGCGCCACGAGGAATCTGAAAAATCGTCCCACTGGGAGGTCGGCGCCGCGCTGATCTGGACATCCTGACCCAGCGGATAGCCGCCAGCGCGAGGAGGAAAGACGAGCAGTTCCCTCACACGCGCGGGTGAGGCAGCCGTCGTCCGCAGGCGGATGCGCGAGGTCGTGACGTTTGAAGAAAATGGAATGACCAAGGCCGTGCTCGTATTGGCGGTAAAGGTCGCACCGGGGATGGCATCCCAGCCCGTCCCATTCCAAGACTCCAGCGTGAAGCTGCCAAGCGCGCTCCCTGTCCCGAAACCGCTGTAGACATGGGCGCTTCCAAGAACGTTCGTGTCCAAAAGATCCAGCTCCAGCGTGTGTCCGGAAACGTTTGCGCAGAGCCAGCGCGACGTATCATCCACGTAACCATCGACTGCAAGTTTCGGGTAATACGTGGTGCTGATGCTCGAAGCCACCGCCGACCGCTTGAATGCAAGGCTTAGCCGCACATCCGTCCCGATCGGGTAGCCCTGCTCCACGCTGCTTACCACGCGCGGCGGAAACAAGGCGAACTCGCGGATCGTGCGGCTGCCATTCTCATCGGTGTAGAGGCGGAATTGATTGGAGGTCGTGGCCGAACCGAAGGTCACGGAAACCTCGGTGGCCGTGTTGCCCGTGACGGAGGTGCCAGGAACATCCACCCACGCACTCCCGTTATGGGACTGGATCTTGAAACTGGGAAGCCCCCCCTTCGAGGCATCGTTGTCCAGCCCCAGATAGAGATGGGCGCTCCCGATGGTGACGGACCGGGGAAAAGTCACCTGAAGCCACTGCGGGTTGCTGGTGTTGTTGGTGCGGAATGAGTGGAAATTGCTGACGAGCCCATCGACGGCAAACGACGGATCATAGTCTCCGGTCTGCCCGCTGGCGGTGACCGCCTGATATTTGGCGAAATTGACCCGGCCTGCCCACGCTTGGCCCGAGACGAGCGCAAGAATCGTGAACACCAAAGATGCCAAAGAGAACACAGACACTTTCCTTAGTCCGGTGGGCCCGCGATGTTCGGACGTGGGGTACATGAGAGGCTTGATGGTCTGGACTGTTCTCAAAGGCAGGTCGATCCCGAATGGACGAATCGCGATTCCGTTTGGAGGTTCCTCGGGCAGCCCCCTGAAAGCCCTCCGGACCAAAGGTCTCTCATTTGGATCAAATCGCAAAGCTGAAATTCTTTTCACCTTTTGCGCACCCAAGTTCAGTCCTGAATTCATTCCACAACCATCCGCCCGATCGTGGTCCATTTCCTGAAGAATGAAACAAGGCCCCCAATTGAGCGGTCCTCGATCAGGACAACTGCTCAATGGGGGCCGATACAAGCCGCAAGTGCCCGCAGCGCCTCACGCCATTGCCGCTTCCGTGACGAGGAAGTCGGGGCGATAGCGCAGGAGGCAGCCGACTCCGCCGTGGGTGGCCAGGAGTTCGTCTCCCTCACAGACCTCGATGGGCAGATCGCTTGCTGTGGCGAGCCGGACCAAATTCTCGCGGTCGGCGACGGTGAGTTCTTCCGAGATGACCAACTCCGCCGCGTATCCGCCGAGGATGGCATCGCGTGAACAGGCCACCCCAACCACCGCCAACGCTTCCCGGCAAACCTGCTCGTGCAGGCGCGTGACGGTATCGTGTGACTCCGCACGCTCGGCTTCGATGAAGGTGGCGACCGCCTGTTCAAGGACCACGGAGCAGTCGCCTCCTGATGGCATCTTGTAGAGTTCTCCCACAAGGCGGGTGGCGATGTGCTTCGGGAGCGCGTCACGAAGACCCGCCACATGCCTCGGGTTCCCGGCGAGGATCAGGTGGTTGTGACCACGCCTCGACATCAGATTGGTGATGATCGTGACCTGATCGCGATGGAAGAGCCTGTCGCTCTCACGCTTTTTCTGGTGAAAGTGCTCCCGTCCCCAGTCACGTCCGAGGCGGCTTCCGAATTCCGGCCGGATGGTCAGGATATCTTCGCTGACAGCACCGAGGGTCACCTCGAAAATCCGTGAGTTCTCATCCGTGGCGATGACGACCACAAAGCGGTGAAAGCGATCCTTCAGTTGCACGAGTGGAAAGATCGACGGCAGCGGAGAGGCCTGGAAATGTGTGTCGAGCGTGGCACTGAAGGGCATCACCCTCAGGATGGGGTTCGAGCCGCTCCGGGCGAAGACCGCCAAGCTGCGGCAGCTTTCCGGCCAGTCCTTGAGAATGGCATGTCCGACCTCGTGGCGGGACTCATCGAAGGCGCGGCGCTGATCGGAAGGAAAGGTCGTGCGGGCGGCAGCGGACCAATCGTTGAGCCTGGACCGCAGGGCATCCACTGGCTGGCAGAGATCGAAGTAGGCGCTGATGACCGGGGCCTCACTCTCGGAAACGAGCGCCAGTTGGGAAATATGACCGCGCAACACCTCAAGTTCATTCAGGGTCGTTTGATTGGGGGTTTTCATGACAGCTACAGGCTATCAGCCAAATCCAAAAAAATGCCTGATGGAATTGCTCCGGAATTTTCCAATCCGTGACCGCAGCCGTCTCGTCGGACGTAGGGCCGAGGTCCTGCTTGACCTTGATTGCGTGAATCCGCATATAAGCCCTGACGCAATTACCATCCATGCCTCCAAGCTCGAAATCCGTTCCGCGCCTCGCTGATCCATCATCATTGGTGGCGATCTACAAGTGCCTTTGCGACCTGAACCGGCTGCGCATCCTGCACCTGCTCCGTGAAGGTCCGCTGTGCGTCTGCCATCTTCAGGAAACCCTCGGCATCGGCCCGACGCGGACCAGCCAACAGCTCGCCTTTCTGCGGAAGCACGGAATGGTCGAGGTCAGGGTTTGCGGACAGTGGCGCGTCTATGCGTTGCCGGAAAAGCCCGGTGCCGCGCTTTCCGCCAATCTCGCCTGCCTTCAGGACTGCGTGACTTCCTATCCGCAGTTCGCGGCGGACCGCGCGAAGCTCGCCAAGGTCCGCAAGAGCATCTGCGGACCAGAACTTTGATCCCATGAAATCCCCCACCGTCCTCATCCTTTGCACCGGAAATTCCTGCCGCAGCCACATGGCCGAAGGCATCCTCCGTGCCGCTGCCGGCGACCTGCTCAACGTCCAGAGTGCCGGATCGAATCCTGCGGGCTATGTGCATCCGCTGGCGATCAAGGCGCTGGCGGAAATCGGCATCGACCTCTCCGCGCATCTCAGCAAGCACATGAACGAGTTCCTCGATCAGGATGTTGAAACCGTCATCACCGTCTGCGGAAATGCCGATCAGGCCTGCCCGATGTTTCCCGGCCAGATGAATCGTTACCACTGGGGCTTCGACGATCCGGCCCATGCGACGGGCAGCGAGGACGAGCAGATGGCAATGTTCCGCCGGGTGCGGGATGAGATCCGTCGCGTCTTCGAGGCTTATGCAGCGGGACGGAAGGATGGAAATCCGAGCCACGGATGATCATGCTCTGCGATCGTTGGAACTCGTGGGCCGGTGAGTTGTTAGGGACCTTCATCCTGGTCTTCTTCGGCTGTGGATCGGTGGCAGCCTCCGTGACGACAGGCGCTCAAGTCGGCGTGTTCCAGGTCGCGATCGTCTGGGGGCTGGGCGTTGCCACGGCGATCGGCATGACGGGTCATCTCAGTGGTGCGCATCTGAATCCAGCGGTGACGATCGCCTTCGCCGTGTGGCGGGATTTCCCCTGGCGAAAGGTTCCGGGTTACATCCTCAGTCAGATGGCGGGAGCCTTTCTCGCAGCGGCAGTCCTGTTCGTGTGCTTCGGCCCGGCGATCTCACGCTTCGAGGAAAAGTCCGGCATCGTGCGGGGTCAGACAGGCAGCGAGGCCAGCGCGATGGTCTTCGGCGAATATTTTCCCAATCCCGGTGGCAAGCCGTTGGCAGATGATCCGTGGCTGCCGGCTTCGACTGCGATCGCTTGTGAAGTCATCGCCACTGCAATTCTGGTGCTGGTGATTTTCTCCGTGACCGATGCGAAGAATACGAGTCAACCGAAGTCGACGGTGCCGCTCACGATTGGTCTAACAGTCACGCTGCTGATCTCACTCTTCGGACCGCTGACGATGGCCTGCTT
>JANOKL010000400.1:0-1868 GCA_031419215.1 Luteolibacter sp.
ACGACCATCGGCAGGAACAGGGAAAGGACGAAGGCGTTGCTCAGGATCGCGCTGAAACGGAACATCACGTAGCCCGAAATGATCGAGACGAATGCCAGCCCGACCAACCAGATGACACGGCGTCGGAAGTGGCTGATGACCGTGGTGTTGAGATAGGAAAGCTCGGACTGCTCACCACCGATACCGGCGAGTTTTTCAAGGTCCTCCGTGGATTCCTCCTGCATAATCTCGAGCGCGTCATCGTAGGTCAGCACGCCTAACAGATGATCGAACTCGTCGACGACCGGCAGCACGATGAGGTCGTATTTCGAAAGCATCCGCGCAGCTTCTTCCTGGTCGGCGGTGGCGAGGATGCGCTCGTCCGCCTCCTGCATGATGTCATGCACCGGCGTGTCCCAGGTGTTGAAGGCGAGATCGCGCAGCCGGACTTTTCCAACAAGGCGGCCTTCTTCATCGACCACGAAAATGCGCGCCAGTGTCTCCGTGTCCTCCAGCTCCCGGCGCAGCACGGCCACGGCCTGCTTCACCGTCATGTCCGCGGTGATGCGGCCGATGTGGGTGGTCATGCGCCCGCCGGCGGTGTCCTCGCTGTACTTCAGCAGGTTGCGGGTGAGCTCCTTGTCGTCGGGTCCGAGCAGGGAAAAGAAGCGCCGCTGGGCCTCCTCGCTGACGACCTGGAAAACGTCCACGCGGTCGTCGTCGGAAAGGTTGGCGAGAAGGAAGCGGAGTTGGGCGGGCTTGAAATGATGGAGCGCGTCCTCGACGAGCGTGTGAGGGAGTTCCGCGATGACATCGGTGGCCAGCTCGGGCCCGATGGTCTTCATCAGGAAGTCCCGCTGATCGTCGTTGAGGTTCTCGTAAAGATGCGCCAGGTCGGCGTAATGGAGCTGACCGGCTGCCAGGAGCAGGCCGGAGCCATCGCCCGCTTCGATCGCCCGAATCAGGTCGTCTGCTGGTTCGGTTTCAATCTCCTCGGCCACGCGGCGAAGCTGTCGCACGAAGTGGGTGGCGACAAGCAAAACGGCGAAGTCTATCGAGGCGGTGGGGAGCGGTCGGGCGCGGGGGATGCCGGGGCCTTTTTCTCAGCCAGAATGGCATCGACCGTCAACTCCACGAACGAGCCCGGAGCGCCCCAGAAGCGGATTTTCCGGTCGCCATCGAGCACATACACCACCGGGCGGGCCCCGATGCGGAACTGGCTGGAGGCCTTGCCTTCCGGGTCTGAAAAATTCGGCCAGGTGATGCGGCCCTTTTCACTGACCTGCATCATCCGCAGCGTGGTGACCGGATCGCTGTTCACGCCGACCAGGGCAAAGGGCTTGCCAGTGAACTTCTGCTGGAGAGTGGCGCAATACTCCAAGGTCCGCTCGGCTTCCGGCATGTCGCTGCCCCAGAACAGCAGCACCACGACCTTGCCCTTGAAATCGGAGAGCTTCATCGGCCTGCCGCCCGAGTCGGCCCCTTCGAGTTCCGGTGCCACGCGGCCCTTGCTGAGGTTGCTGATGATGTAGAGTTCGTCCTCGGCGAGGCGGGAAATCGGGATGCCATCGACCTCTTCGGTCGCGCTGTTGATGATTGCCTTTCGGATCAGCGTGAGGCGCTTGCGCATGACATCGACTTCGTCACCGAAGCCCTTGAGGACCATGGCCTGGGCCAGCGCCGCCTCGCCCTGGTCTCCAGCCAGGATCCGGAATCCCTCGCCCTCTTGGAAAAAATCCAAACCCAGAACCCCGACCCGAAAGTCCAGGGCGTGGCGGCGCTGGCCCAGGCCATGGTCCTCAAGGGCTTCGGTGACGAAGTCGATGTCATGCGCAAGCGCCTCACGCTGATCCGAAAGGCAATCATCAACAGCGCGACCGAAGAGGTCG
>JANOKL010000401.1:0-5918 GCA_031419215.1 Luteolibacter sp.
GGCGGCTTCGGGGGACTCACCGGGCTCGACCTTGCCGCCGGGGAATTCCCATTTGTCGGCAAGGTGTTTACCCGGAGGCCGAAGGCAGGCCAGGGCGCGACCGGATTCATCAACGATGATGCCGCAGACGACGAAGATTGGAGGAATCATTAAATTCTAAGCACTAAATTCTAAACGAAGAGGAAGAGATCCGACCACGAATTCCGGAGATTGAGAAGGCTTGCCATGGATCTTCCGTTTTAAATTTAGTGCTTAAGATTTAGTGCTTTCTCTCCCTGTTACTTGGCAGAACCCACGGCTCCAGCTCACGCGCAATGGCAGGTCATAGAGCCCCGAAAGGATGGGAGAGGTGAGGACTTTCCGCGGCGGTCCGTCGGCGAAGATTCGGCCTTGTTTCAGGAGGATGACACGTTCGGTTTCGGGCGGGATTTCGGCGGGATGGTGGGTGACCCAGAGCACGCCGTGGCCGCTGCGGATGAGCTCGCGGACGATGCCGATGAAGGCAAAGGCGGAGGGAAAATCGAGGGCAGTGGTCGGTTCATCCAGCAACAGGGCCTCCGGCTCGTGCACGAGCGCGCGGGCGAGGAGAAAGCGCCGCTTTTCCCCGGACGAAAGCTCGCCATAAGGTCGGCGGGCGAGTGTTTCGACTCCCGCTTTGGCCATGGCTTCGTGGACACGCTGGCGCTCCGTTTTTGAAAAGCGCATCCATCGAGTGAGTCCGAAGGCCCCCCGCAAAGAAGACAGCACGACACCCTCGGCGGGCTCCTCCGGATCGAAGCGCTGGGTTTCCTCCGGTGAGACCAGCCCGAGTCGGTGGCGGAGGTCCTCCAGCGACCAAAGGTCCTCGCCGAAGAGCCTGGCGATCGTGTCCGACTCGGCAGCCGCTCGGAGTTCTCCGGTGATCAGCTTGATCAGCGTGCTTTTTCCTGCGCCATTCGGCCCAAGGATGGCGACGCTTTCGTCACTTCGGAAACTCAGAGAGAGGTCATGGAAAACACGCTGGCCGCCGCGCCAGACATCGGCGTGTTGGAGTTCGAGCATTGGGTGCACGCGGGGGATCGAAGCTGCTTTGGAAGATGGATGAAAGCCCATGAATCATTTAGGGTTTCCAAACTATCAAGCTTTTGGTTTTGTTCGCACGTGCAGGATGTAAGCCCCATGGCGAGTGAGTCGCCGAAACTGTTTCCAATCGGACTGCTGGTTCTGGTAGCTGCGGTTTTCGCCGTGTTTCTTCCCACCCTGCATTCGCCTCTGGTGTTCGATGACCCGATCTCGGTGGCCCATGCCAAGACCTTCACCTCGTGGAAGGACATTTTCGGCCCGGATGCGTTCAGGCTCTTCCGCCCGGTCAAGAATCTCCAGGGCTGGCTGATGGTGAAGACGGGTTCGAATCTACCGCTCTGGCATTCGATCAACATCGTCGCCTACGCGCTCGCCGCCTGCTCGGTGGCGTGCTTGACCCGGAAATTGCTCGGCTCTGCGCGTTGGGGGATCGCGGCTGGGGCCTTGTGGGCCTTTTCCGCCACAGGTGTTTCCACGGCGGTGTGGGTGAGCTGTCTGAACATCAGCATCGCCGTCATGGGCGCGATGCTTGCCGTCGGGATGCATCATGAAAACGCCACTCGCGACCGGGGCTTGCGCTGGCAGTTGGCGGCGGCGTTCTGCTGGTTGATCGCGCTGCTCTGCTACGAAACCGCAGTGGCCGTGGCTCCCCTGATCGTCGTGCTCGACTGGACCCATGGACGCCGGATTTTTTCAAAGCAGTCCCTGCTACGCTACTCGGTCTTCGGTCTTGCGGGCGTGATTTGGTTCGCTTTGAGGACGAGTTCTGGAGCCATCCTCAGCGGTTCAGCCGGCGAGGTTTCGTTTCCACCGGAAACCCAGGCCTGGCAGATCGCGGTCTCCGCCCCGTATTTCCTGCTGACGCACCTGATGATGTGGGTGGCTCCGGCCGGGAAGATCGAATTCATGAGCAGCTACGTGTGGAATGAGTCGGTTCCCTCGATCGTCCATCCGTTCTGCTGGATCATCCTCGCCGCTCTGGTTCTGGCGGGCTTCGTTTTTAGAAAACGCTCGCCAGTTGCCGCGTTCGGACTGTTCTGGTTCCTCATCGGGTCGATCCCATCGGGAAATTTCGTGCCTTTGCGAAACACGCCGTTTGCCGACTACTACGTACCATTTCCCTCCATCGGGCTGGCGCTCGTGCTGGTCGTGGCTCTGCGCGGTCTCCTGGCGATGAGGGCCGATGACATGCTTGGCAGCGGCCAGCGACGCCTCATCCTGGTCATGGCACTCGGCCTCATGGGCGCACGTGCCGCCCAGCTTCCCGCGCTCTGGCACTGGATCCAGACGTGGAGGACTCCTTTGCTGGTCGTCACGGAAAGTTGCCTGGTACGACCCAAGCAGTACTTCGCGAAAAGCGGCATTGCCGAGATGATGCTGAGCGTCGGGAAGCTGGAGATCGCCGAGCAGTTTGCCCGGGAGTCTGCCCTTGAGGGGCCGCACATGGCGATGCCCGTCATGATTCTTGCGGACATCGCCGACAAGACCGGGCGCGAGGAGGAGGCCGTTGCTAGTTATGAAAGGGCGCTCGACCTGAAGCACGCCAGCTATCGAACGCTGGAATACTGCAATCTGAGGCTGGGACAGATTCTCGGACGAAAGCCCGGTCATCTGGACAAGGCGATGTACTATCTCCGACAAGTCCTGCTGCGCCATCACTCGGTCCATCATGAGGAGGCTGCCATTGCCGCAGTCCAGGTTCTGGAGATCAACGGGAAGCGTGATGAGGCGCTGGTGACCATCCGCAAGGGACTCACCCATCACCCAGACAGTCAGAAGCTTCAAGAGTTGCTGAAGCGATTCGAAGCTGATCCCGGAAAGCCATGACAAGCCCGGAGTTCAGCACCAGAAAGTCAGGAATCCCACTCTGCGTGGATCTCGACGGCACCCTGATGCGTGGCGATCTCCTTTGGGACGGACTGCTTCGATTCATTCGAAAGCACCCGCTTAAGCTCTGGCGGTTGCCGCTGTGGATCGCTTCCGGTCGGCCCGCTCTGAAGGCTGCCATGGCCAGCCATGCTCCATCGCCCGAAATCGTTCCCCCTGCCAATCGTGAATTGGTCGAGTATCTCCAGGATGAGGCATCCAAGGGCCGCCGCCTTTTCCTGGTGACCGCCTCACACCGGAATGCGATCGGTCCGATTGAAGGCCTTCTGCCGTTCGAGGAGATCCTCGCCACCGATGGCGAGACCAACCTCAAGGGCGAGACCAAGGCCCAGGCGCTCGTTTCCCGCTTCGGTGAAAAAGGCTTCGACTATGCAGGGAACTCGAAAGCCGACGAGCCCGTGTGGGCACGCGCACGGAAGGCAATCCTGGTCCATCGTTCGGAGAAGCAGATCCGCGACTGGAGTTCGCGATTTGAGGTCGAGAAGGCCTTTGTTCCCGAACACGCCACGAGCTGGCGTGACTGGGTGAAGGCGCTGCGGATCCATCAGTGGTCGAAGAACCTGCTCATCGCGGTGCCCTTTCTCGCCGGTCATCACTTCCACACCTGGTGGCAGCTCGCGGGCATCCTCACGGCCTTTCTCGCGATGAGCCTCTGCGCCTCTGCGACCTACCTTTGGAATGATCTGTTAGACACTGATTTTGATCGCGCCCACCGCACGAAGTCGAAGCGCTTGGTGGCCTCCGGCCGCACTTCGGTGCCGCGCGTGCTGGCGGCCTCGGGGTCGATGATGGCGGCTGGTCTCGTAGGTGCCTATTTACTGAAGCCGGTCTTCGCGGTGGTGCTGGTCGGTTACGTCATCGTGACGCTCTCCTACTCGCTTCACTTCAAGCGCGTGCCTCTGGCGGACATCTTCCTTCTGGCATTCCTCTATCTATCCCGCGTCATCGCCGGACTGGTGGTTTCAGAGGCCAAGATGTCCTTCTGGCTCTTCAGCTTCACTTTCCTGCTCTTCCTCTCGCTGGCGGCGGTGAAGCGTTTTGTGGAAGTCGCCCGCAGCGATGAGGGCGTTGCCGTTGTTCCCGGCCGCGGCTATTTCAGTGGTGATCTCCAATTGCTCTCGGAACTCGGAACGAGCACCGGCATCGCCTCGGTCGTGGTGCTCGGGCTTTACTCGAACAGCGAGCAGGTCGTGGCGCTTTACCGGAATCCGGAGTGGTTCTGGGGCGTCTGCCTGGTCGCATTCTACTGGATCTGCCGTACGTGGATGCTGACACGTCGCGGGGAAATGCACGACGATCCGGTGGTCTTCGCGCTGAAGGATCGCACGACCTGGTGTCTCGGACTCGTTGCCATCCTGTGCGTCCTTCTTGCCCGACCACTTTGATCAAACCATGGCCGCGAAAACCTTCCATTCCTGGGGTCGCGTCGGGCCAGTCCAAGCGGAGGCCGTCCAGGCACACTGGCGTCAGGCGTTGCCCGCCATTTCAGGAGACCGCCTGGCCTACGGGCTCGGTCGTTCCTACGGCGATAGCTGTCTGCTCAGTGGCGGCACGATGATCGAGACGGCCGCTCTCGACCGCTTGATTTCCTTCGATGCGGAAGCGGGCGTGATCGTCGCGGAAGCGGGGTTGTCACTTGATGCCCTGCTTCGCTTCAGCGTCCCGCGTGGTTGGTTCCTGCCGGTGACTCCCGGCACACGACTCGTCACGCTGGGCGGCGCGATCGCCAATGACATCCACGGAAAGAACCATCACCGCGCCGGGACCTTCGGCTGCCATGTCCAGTGGCTCAGCCTGCAACGCTCGGATGGCCAGGTGCTGGATGTTTCTCCGACCACTCATTCGGAGCTCTTTGCGGCGACCATCGGTGGACTTGGCCTCACGGGCCTGATCACGGTGGTTGCGTTGAAATTGCGGCCGATCACCTCGGCGCTGGTCGATGTCGAGCAGGTGAAATTTTCCGGCGTGGCGGAGTTCATGCAGATCGCGGAGGAGTCGGAAACGGGCTTCGAGCACACGGTCGCCTGGCTCGATTGCGTGGCCGGCGGCAGCCAGCTCGGACGCGGCATCTTCATCCGTGGCAATCACGCCCAGGGCCCTCCGTCCGAACTCATCGCCCACGCCCCGCCGAAGCTCTCGGTGCCGGTCGATTTTCCGGACTTCTGTCTGAACCGTCTTTCCGTGACGGCCTTCAACACCCTCTACTTCCATCGTTTGTTAGGAAAGCGGAAGACGATGAAGCAGCATTACTCGCCGTTCTTCCATCCGCTCGATTCGGTGAATGGCTGGAGCCGCATCTATGGAAAGCGCGGCTTTTTCCAATACCAATGCGTCATCCCATTCGAGGGCGGCACCGGGGCGATGAACGCGATGCTCCAACAGATCGCGGCCTCCGGTCAGGCATCGTTTCTCGCAGTGCTGAAGACCTTCGGCGACGTGCCTTCGCCCGGCCTGCTATCGTTTCCGCGTCCGGGCATCACGCTGGCGCTAGATTTTGCGAACCACGGCCCAAGCACGCTGGAACTCTTCGCGCGGCTTGATGAAATCGTCCGCTCTGTCAACGGCGCGTGGTATCCGGCCAAGGACGCGCGGATGAGCCCCGAGGACTTCCGATCCTCGTATCCGGCGCTCGATCGGTTTCTTCCGCAAATCGATCCGGCCTTCACCTCGGACTTCTGGAAACGCATGACCGCCACCTGACCATGCGACTCGCCGCCAGCTACATCCTCTTCGCGATCATCGCCACTGCTGCAAATCTCGGCTCGCAGTTCGTTGCGACTGGATTCTCGCCTGCAAGGTTCGAGCCGTGGCTTTCACTGATGATCGGCACTGGCGTTGGCCTCGTGGTGAAATACGTTTTGGACAAGCAGTTCATCTTCCGTGCCGACCATCTCCAGAAATCCTCGCAGCTCGCCCGCAGCTTCTTTCTCTACTCCCTCAGTGGTGGGTTCACGACTGTCTTGTTCTGG
>JANOKL010000402.1:0-4249 GCA_031419215.1 Luteolibacter sp.
AAATGACGAATTCCGAATTTCCGAATGACGAAAATAGTTCGGTCCGGGTTTCTCTTTCGTCATTCAAAAATTCGAAATTCGTCATTTCTTCAATGTCCCGCCTCCTTCGCCTTGCCTTGAAATCCTCGCTGGTCGGCTTGCTACTGGCCGTGGCCCTGCTGACCGGATGCCAGAGCAAGCTTATCTATTTTCCGCGGGCCTATGGACCTTCCGAAGTATCCGACTGGAGGAAATTACCCGGAACAAGGGTCATCGACTACCAGACCTCCGATGGAAAACAGCAGGCCTTTCTCCTTTCCCAATCCCCGAGGCCCGAGCGGCTGTGGGTCGTTTGCGGCGGAAATGGAACGGTGGCACTCGATTGGTCCGATTGGCTCCGCGAGCACGGGCCGAAACAGGATGCGTGGCTGCTCGTCGACATGCCCGGCTATGGAGCCTGCGAGGGAGAACCCAGCCCGTGGACGATCCGGCGAAGCTTGAAAAGCCTCATCCCGACGGCGACAGATTCACTCGGCTGGTCGGCAGCGCAGTCCCACGAGCGGCTGCGGTTTTTCGGACACAGTCTCGGCGGCGGGGTTTGCCTCATGGCGGCGCAGGAGTTTGACATCCGCAAAGGCGTCCTCCTCGCGCCATTCACCAGCAGCATGGACATGAGCCGCGAGGTGTTGGGCGTGCCGCTGGGATTCCTGCTGTGGCATCGCTTCGACAATCAGGCCCGCCTCCAGGAAATCGATAAAAAGGGCAGCGGAAAAGTCTTCATCCTCCACGGTCGCAGCGATGAGGTGATCCCAGTCAAAATGTCCCGCCAAATGGCCGCAGAACTGCCCTCGACCATCCAATTCACCGAAGTCCCGGAAGCCCGCCACAACACCCTCCAGGAACTCGCGGTCCCCGAGATCGTGAGGGCGCTGGAAGAGGCTGGAAAATGACGAATTCCGAATTTCCGAATGACGAAAATCGGCTCAACTGGGTATCTGATTCGTCATTCTGAAATTCGTCATTCGTCATTTCCCCCTCCCCCTACTTCCCCCTTGCGGTGGGATCGTGGCTTTCCTAGTCTGCCGGACTCATGATTCACCGGGTTTCATCATTGCTGCGGCTTCCGCCCTTGCTTGCACTCGCTTTGATCGGCCTGATGCCGGTGCCAGTGGCCATGTCGCAGACCCCTGCCCCGCAGGTCACGACGTTCGATCCCTCGGACGTCTATTTCCAAGGCTACCTCTCAGTTCGCGATGCCGAGAAGCTGGAGCAGACCTCGGACTTCGTGGAGGCCGACGACAAACTGGCGCGCGCGCGGAAAATGTTCAGCTCGATCCAGGCCTACTTTCCGGACTGGAAGGCGGAGATGGTGAAGGGCCGCATGGAGAAGACCGAGGAGGCGATTGCCCGGGTGAAACCCAAGGCCGATGAGATCCGCCAGAAAAGCAACCGCGCGGTGGCCGAGTTGGAAGGTGGTGTGAGGGCCACTGGTCGTGTTCTGCCACCCGCTCGGGGCGTGAGCCCCCTGAATCCTGGGATGCCTGCCGCGCCGATTTCCCCGACCCGTTCGCTCGACACTCTCGAAAGCCAGCGGCTCTTCAAGGCGGAGACCGAAGTGAAGCGGCTGGAAAAGATGATCCGGGATGCCAACATTTCCGCGACCGATGCCTCCCGTAATGCCTCGCGAGTGACCGATCTCCAGGCCCAGCGGGACTTGATGCAGTCACAGTTGAAGTCCGCCCAGACCGACCTCGCCGCCCTGCGAGCCCAGCTCGCGGCCTCTCCCGTCAATGACGAGCTCAAGAGCCTGAACCGGAAGATCGAATCCCTCCAGCAGGAACGCGAGGCCATGGGCACCGCACTCAACCAGAGCCGCAGCCAGCAACTGGAGGCGATGAGCAAGATCGCCACGCTCCAGGCCGACGTGAAGGCGCTCCAGCAAAACAAGGCGGATCTCGAGCGCGACCTCAGCGTGCAGAACAAGACCGCCGTCGAAGTAGTGGCCGGTCTGCGGGCGCAAATGAAGGATCTGGAAACCACGCTCAAGCAAAAGGACACCGAGCTGACCGCCGCGAACGGCAGGATCACCGGCTTGGTAAAGGAGCTGGATGAAAGCCGCGCCGCCTATACCCAGCTCCAGACCGAGCACAGCGAGCTGCTCCAGGAACAGGTTCAGATGAAAGCGCTGCTGAAGCTGAACGAGGCCGGCCGCATTCAGGAACTCATCGAGCAGAACGTCGATCTCGCGAAAAAATTCCGTGAAGCCAACGAGAAGGTCGATCGACTCAACATCGACAGCAACTCGACCAAGGACATGCTGACCGCCGCAGTGCGGGACTTGGGAATCGCGAAATCCCAGATCAACAAGCTCCAGCGCGAGAAGCGCGAGCAGGACCAGCGCGTGGCGGATCTGGAAAAGCGGCTCAAGGACGAGGAGGCCGGCCTCGCTGGCGGTGGTGGCGATCCAGCGGAAGCCAACATGCTGCGTGAGATCATCAAGAAGCAGCTTCTCGTGCAGGAACGCCGTCGCCAGGCGAAGGACGAACTGGTCAAGGCCATCCAACAACTCGGCTCGAAGGACGAGACCGTCCAGCAGGCGATCAAGCAGCTCGACGGCGAAGACATCGAACTTTCACCGGAAGAACAGAAGCTCATCGCTGGCAATGCCGATGCGGATCTGGTCTCGCCCTTCGCCCGCGACCGCAAGACGGTCGAGGGCGCGATCAGCGGACTGACCCGCGAGATCGAGGGCTATGACATGGCGGCGAAGAAGGCCTTTTCCGCAGGTCGATTGCTCCCAGCGCGTGAACTTTATGAGCTCTCGGTCGAGGCAAATCCGGGAGACACCTCAGCGATTTGCAAACTCGGCGTCGTGCTCGGCCGGCTGGAGGACTGGCCTGCCGCGTCGGACGCCTTCCGTCGCGCCACCGAGATCGATGGCAACAATCCTTACGCCCATCGCATGCTCGGTCTGGCGCTGATGAAGCTCAACGATCTGCCCGGAGCCGAGCAATCGCTGCGTCAGGCAGTGGAAGTGGCCCCGGACGATGCCGCCAGCCACCTCGTGCTGGGGTCGGTGTATTTTCGACTCGGACGACTCCAGGAATCCGAGTCCGCCTACCGAGCCGCCGTCGCGTCCGATCCCGTGCTGAGCGAACCCTATTTCAACCTCGCCGTGCTCTGCGCCCGCAGCAACCGCCAGCAGGAAGGCCTGAAGCTTTACCAGCAGGCCCTGGAACTCGGAGGTCTGCCGGATCACTCGCTCGAAGCGAAGCTCATCGCCCTGCCGAAGGAAAAGGCACCGGCGAAGCCATCCGGAACGCCAGAACGTTCCCAACCTCGTCCGGCGAATCCACCTGCTTCCAAGAAAGCCGCGCCTTGAGGTCGGGGTGGAGGACATAGCCACGCTTGGACCAGAAGGCATCGTTTGACCGATAGTCGGCGGGTTTCATCGGATGATCGTCTGGGCGCTCGACCGCACAGAAAGCGGTCTTCGTGAAACCGAGCTCCGCCGCATGGGCTTCGCGTTCATCGAAAAAACGGTGGCCGATCCCCTGTCCTCGATAAGCACGATCCAGGACCGACTCGCCGAAATAGAACACCGCGCGTTCATCGATCCCGACATCCGCGAAGGGTCGGCGAAAGGCCTCATCGGATTCCTCCAGCGGCAGACCGGTCGAGGCCCCGACGACCTCGCCGGCATCGAGCGCCAGCACGCAGACGCTGCGCGGCGAGGAGGCGTAGCTTTCGAGATACTTCCGCTCGGACTCCTCGGACCCATCGTAGAGGTAGGGAAACTCCCGGAACACGCGGATGCGCAGCCGCGCCACGTCCGAAAGATGCGGGAGAATGGCCGCGCCGGTGAGTCTGCGGATCTCGATCATGGGACAAGCGAGACGCGAAATCGGGCAAGGGGCAAGGTTGGACTTCGCGCGTGCTTGCCCACCTCGTCGGACGCTGCTGAAATCGGGCAATGTTGAGCCTTTCCCCCTGGTTCCAATCGGAGGAGTCCGGTGAACCGTTCCGCCACTGCATCCACTGCCGCCTGCCACTGACGGAGATCGACTCGCCGTGGCTGGTGACAAAGGACTATCGGCGCGGCGAGTGCATCCTCGAATACGCGATCTGCCAGCCATGCCGGAACGAGGTGACGCTGGGGTTCTCGGAGGAATCGAAGGCTGCTGTTAGAGATTTCCTCGAACATGAGATCGACTGGAGCTCACGGGTGGCGGAGTTCATGATGGAACGCACCGTGGAGAAGCGGCTGGAG
>JANOKL010000403.1:0-1165 GCA_031419215.1 Luteolibacter sp.
CGCCGGCGGTGGCGTGAAGGGCGGTTACGTACATGGAGCCACCGATGAGTTCGGCTTCCGCGCCGTTGACAAGCCGATGCATGTCCATGACCTGCACGCGACGATCCTTCACCTGCTAGGTTTCGATCACGAGAAGCTCACCTATCACTACTCCGGCCGGAATTTCCGCCTCACCGACGTGCACGGGAATGTGGTGAGGGAACTGCTGGCGTAGCGGCCCCAACAGGGCCAAATGAAATAGCCCGCGGGTAACGCCCCGGGTCACGGAGGCAATTGGAACAAGCGCCCTGTATGGGCGCGATGGGTGGATTCGGGCCTCGATATCCTACTGACCCCACGGCGTCCCTTCAGGACGCGATTCCCTTTTGTCGCTGCCCTAACAGGGCCAAATGAAATAGCCCGTGGGCAACGCCCCGGATCATAGAGGCAATTGGATCAAGCGCCCTGTATGGGCGCGATGGGGCGGACTCGGGCCTCGATATCCTATTCGCCCCACGGCGTCCCTTCAGGACGCGATTCCTTCTTCAAAATCCTCCCCGGGTTGCACCCGGGGCTATTTCATTCGGCCCCGTCGGGGCTTGAAGGTGACGCGAGTGGCAGCTCACTTCAGCGTGTAGCCCGTCAGATCCGCCGTGAAAGTGTTCGCCGCCAGCTTGCCGTTGAGCTTCGTCTTCGTGAACACCGTCCGGATGCGCGACTTGTCCTTCATTTCCAGCTCCAGCGCCCGCAGCTCGTTGCTGGATGGATCGATGTCGAGAAACACCCACGGCACGTTCACCTTCATCCGGCGCTCCTTCGGCTGCAGCGTATACTGATGGATGCCGGAGGTCACCCGTGAGTCGATGATCTCGAACGCCTCCCGGAACGCATCAGGAGACGCCATCGCATTGCCGCCGAGAAAGGAAAACTGTTTCGCCTGCGGAGAATCCTTGTCGACCTGTCGCGCGGATTTATCGGAAGCCTGGAGCAGGGTCATGGTCGTCCCATCGGACACCGCCAGCGTCTCGATCGGGTTGCCCAGCTCCCAGCGCAGCTTGTCCGGCCGCTGCATCGCCAGCTTCCCCGGCGTGCTCGTCGGCTGCTTCAGCGAGGGCAGCTTCCGCTCCTGCGTGAAGGTGGCCTCCAGCGAGGTGATCGAGGTCTGCCGTTTCAGCCAGGCATCCAG
>JANOKL010000404.1:0-7519 GCA_031419215.1 Luteolibacter sp.
CGGCTCCCGCTACATCGCGCAGGAACTCGGCTACGACTATGCGATGAAAGTGCAGGCACGTTTCCCAACGGTGCCGAAGATGGCGGACTTCTGCACCCATTGGTTTCGCCTGGCCCATGATGCCCTGCCGGAAAGTGGAAGGGCGGGTCTGGTCGCCACAAACACCATCCGCCAGAACGAGGGCCGTGAGGCCAGTCTGGATTACGTCGTCGGAAACGGTGGCATGATCACCGATGCCGTCTCCACCCAAGTCTGGTCCGGCGATGCCGCCGTGCATGTCTCCATCGTGAACTGGATCAAGGGCGAAGAAGCTGGAAAGAAGTCCCTCACGACGCAGCAAGGTGACAAGGTAAGTGATCCTTGGAAGATCGAGCAGGTGGAAGAAATTCGAGCAAGTCTTGCGAGTTCCATCGACCTTAGTGATGCATCCAAACTGGAGGCTAACAAAAACTCAAAGATGGTCTTTGTCGGCCAGTATCCTTTCCACGAAGGTTTCCTGTTGCCTGCCTTGGAGGCAGCCGAATGGCTTGCTGCTGACCCTGCTCTCTCCGGTTGCCTCCGCCCATACATGATTGGTCGCGACTTGGTCGAACTCGGCAAGCCATCCCGTTGGATCATCGACTTTGGACAGAACGACATTTTCCACGCGATGAAGTTTCCTCGTGCTTTCGAACGGGTGAAGGAACTCGTGATGCCTGACGTCCTCGCCCATGCAGAAGCAGAGAAGCTGAAGACTGGCAAGGAAACCACTCGTTGGACCCGCGTGGCCGAACGTTGGTGGCAATTCCGGGACTATCAGCCGGGAACCATTCGCGCCGTTCGATCAGTGCCGCGCTATGTCGCCTGTTCGCGTGTTACAAAGCGCCCAATCTTCGAGTTTATCGACAACGGAATCAATCCGGACAATGCGCTCGTCGTCTTTCCGCTAGCCGATGACTACTCATTTGGAATTATCCAAAGTTTGATTCACTTCGCTTGGTTCAAAGCCCGCTGCTCGTCACTCAAAGGCGACTTCCGCTACACCAGCGACACCGTCTTCGACAGTTTCCCCTGGCCGCAATCCCCGACGCGCAAGCAGATCGAAGCCGTGGCGAAGGAAGCGGTCGCCTTGCGGCAACTGCGGCGGGAGGTGATGGCGAAGATGGATTGGTCCCTGCGCGATCTCTACCGCACGCTGGAAGAACCCGGCAGCAACCCCTTGCGCGATGCCCAAGCCAAGCTCGATGCCGCCGTCCGCGCCGCCTACGGCATGCCAAAGACCGCCGACATCCTCGCCTTCCTCCTGGACCTGAACCAAACCTGCGCCGCCAAGGAAGCCGCCGGAACCCCCATCACCCCACCCGGCCTGCCGCTACCACCAGAGGACCACGCTGCCTTCATCACGGAGGATTGTATAAGCGTTTAGGAGTCGCGACATTTCTGTCGCGACAACCTCTGATTTTTTGTTGCTACAAGAATGTCGCAACTCAATTTCCTCAAAAAACCAAATCCCTTCCAACCATGAGCACCAAGAAAGTCCCTGCAAAGAAAGCCGCCAAAAAAGCGCCCGCCAAGAAGGCGGCCACCAAGGCGCCCGCCAAGAAAGCGGCGAAGAAGGCACCGGCAAAGAAGGTCGCAACAAAAGCCCTTGCCAAGAAGGTTGCAAAGAAAGCAGCCAAGAAAGCTCCAGCCAAGAAAGCGGCAAAGAAGATCGTGCTGACTCAAGCTTTGTTGACGCAGGCTGCTAGCACTCTTGGAGACAAAAACCAGCTCAAGGACTTAGTTGGAGCTGCCATCAAGCAAGTAGGCAAGATCGACGAGGTGTCGTTTCAGGAGAACTTCGTCTACCTGAAAGGCATGGTGCGACTGCTCAAGGCCTACCTCAAAGGGGATTATCGTGAAGTGCCCTGGAAGACTTTACTGACGATCACCGGAGCAGTCATATACGTTGTGAATCCGTTTGACCTTGTTCCTGATGCGATTCCCGTTATCGGCTTGATGGATGATGCCTTTGTCGTTTCCGTTTCACTGCAAGCCGTCAAAGGCGACTTGGATGCCTTCATGGCGTGGGAGGCTGAAACGGCCTGAAAGCGGCCTTGGCCCAGAGGCCGAAAATTGGAGTTGCGACATTCCTGTCGCGACAACCCCGATAATTGTTGCGGCAGGAATGTCTCAACTCCAACACACAGCGCATGAACCCTAAATCAAATGCCCCCAAAATCATTGTCCGCCCGGGACGTGTAATGAAATGTGGGGAGCACTTGCTGGCGCGGGTGAAAGTGGCCGGTAAGTGGCATGACGTGGCGCGTCTGGCTCCGGCCAAGGCGGACAACCCGGAGGCCGGAACCTTTGTGGGGCAATACCTGGTGGTGCCGCGAAAAGGGGGTGAGGGTCAGCGCAATGATCTGGTCAAGGAATCGATCCAGTCCTACCTGATCGAAAAGGCCGAGCCTGCCCCTTGGGCTTACCTGTGCTATCACACCACGACCACTGCGAACTTTTATGCTGGAGAAAGTGGAGGAGTGTATTGGGAACTCATCCAGGCAACGCCACGACTCTCCCTGGGACAGCCCCATATGCTGCCCGATCCGCATTTCGGGACGGATGAGGAGATGTTGGCCTGGTGTGAGCGGAAGAAGATCGAACCAATCAAGGATGCGCAGGGGAATTGGGATTGGATGCTGACTTGGGTGAACCATGAGGCGCGACTCCGTGAAACGGATGGAAGCGGCGGCCCCGTGAAACGGTGATTGAAATATGAGTGCTGTTCGCGTCAGCCTGCACACGGGAAGGGAGAGAACGAAGCCGTTTCGGACGTAGAGAGCGTGGGTTTGTTCACATGCTCGTCGTCTCCTCCCTTCCTCTCTTATAAAGGCGAAATGCCTGGCGACAGGAATGTCGCGGGTCCTTATGCCTTGCGACAGTCATGGCAAATCGCTAACGGATGCGGCATGGGGATTTACGACCGAGACTGGATGCGTCGCCGTGACGAGGATTCGTCTTCGGCCTCTCGTCCGCTCACGAAGCGGCAGCTTCCAACCCCTCGGACGATTATGGTCCAGGGCGTCATTTTTGCCGTCCTTATCATCGTGGGACTCTATTTTTCAGGCGGGATCCTGAAGAAAAGCCTCAAGGAGCCAGAGCCAGTTTTCGGAGAGTTGGATTCCATCCCTCCAATCCCAAGCGAGGCGATTCCAGAGCCTGAAGAAGAAGCTCCTCCCAAGCCGCTATCGCCAGTGAACGTCAACGAGGCCTCGCTGGAAGAACTCCGGCGCATTCCGGACATGAGGGAGAATGTGGCCCTGGCCATCATTAGAATGCGCCCTTATGAGAAATTGGAGGATCTGACGCGGGTGCCGGGGATCAAGGAGAAGCGATTGGAACTGCTGCGACCGTATCTTACCACAAAGGCCCCGTGATCATCCAAATCCGGAGTCGCGACATTCGTGTCGCGACAACCTCCACACTTGCCTGGCGATAGGAATGTCGCGGCTCCATGGTGCTTTCTGCCCTCAGTCCTGCGCCCGGCGGGTCAACAGGGGTTCCAATTCTTCGACAGCCTCTTAGTGCTTTCCCAGCACCTTTCTGGCAATTGCCAGCCACTGGCCATCGCCGGTCGCCTGATGACGATAGAGGAGGCTGGTGGCGACTTCGGGCAGGTTGACTTTCTTCAAGGTGCCGGTGCGGCCTTTTTCCTGACCGGAGCCGGTGCGGGTATTGCCCTCGGTGCTGACGATTCCGCGTTCATCAATCCGTCCGCGCAGCCAGTCCGCTCCTCGGGTGGCGGCTTGTTGCCAGGCGGGCTTTCGGAGTTCAGGGGGAGTGATGAGAATGACACGTTGCAGGTAGATCAGCGCGACCGAGTGGTAGCTGCTGTCGTGTCCGCCCTTTTCGGGAAAGGCTCCATCCTCGCGCTGGAGGCTGACGCCGTCGTCGAGGTAGAAGACTGCCTTTTCCCGGATGGCGGGATCGCCGGTGATCAGCGCGCATTCCATCAATCCGCAGCCTAACAGAAATCGGCGGTGGGTGTAGATGCGCTGCTTTTGCGCGGCCTTGTCGTTGCCGGGGGAGATCATCCACTTCGCGCAGGTGAGCAGGGGAGCCTTCATGGCTTCCATTTGATCCTGGAAGGCGGCTGCGAACGGCGAGGCTTCGACGAGCTGGATGGCGTGGGCGGTAGACTCCATCGGGAAACTGGCGCTGTGAAAGGCGTCCGGGCAATCGAAGGAGCCATCGGGCTTCATCTGCTGGAAACCCCACTGCAATTGCTTCAGGCCCCAGGCGATGGCGTCCTTATCGCCCTGGGCGAGCCCGCACTGTACCCAACGGATGCCTTCGCGCTGAAGCTCGACGAACCACGGTTTGGCATGATCCTTTTCCCACTCGGCATTGATCGAGACCGCTCCGCTTTTCTGCTGCCAATCGGCGGGGGCTTTCCTCGGGGTGTTGAGGAGTTCCTTTACCGGGGAGGACGTTTGAAAGGCGAACTCGTCACTGGGAGCTGCCCAGGAAATGGCGGGGATCAGCAGCAGGGTGGCGAGGCGGGGAAACGGCATGGGCGAAAAACGGTCGCGGTGGAGGCGAACTTGCGGAGGGCTGCAAAATGCCGAACGAACTTGCACGAAAGCTGCAAGCGGGGATGCTCGAACGATGAGTGATTCCACAGATTTTCTCGATCCAAAGCGAACGATCGCCGAACTCAAGGAGCTGCGTGCCTTGACTGGTGATGAGGACGGCGCACAGCGAGTGGCCTTCACGCCGACCTGGGAAAAAGCCCGCGACTTTCTCAAGGAAAAGATGGCAGCGCTGCCGGTGGAGACGCACACCGACGCAGCGGGAAATCTTTGGTTCACGCTGAAGGGTGAGTCCGCGAAGGCCTTGCTGATCGGCGGTCACATCGACTCGGTGCCGAACGGCGGCTGGCTCGATGGTTGCCTGAACGTGATGGCAGGCGTGGAGATCCTGCGGCGGATTCACGCGGAGTCTGATGGCAGGCCGCCGGTGACGGTGAGGCTTGTGGATTGGGCGGATGAAGAGGGGGCGCGATTCGGGAAGAGCCTTTTCGGATCGTCGGCCTTTTCCGGTAACCTCGATCTCGATGAGGCGCGTGGCCTGAAGGATCGCGGTGGGGTCACTCTGCCGGAGGCGGTCGCGCTTCATGGGATCGAGTTTGAGAACGTGAAGGCGGCTGGCGTGGAATCAAGCAACGCGGCGTCCTACCTGGAGCTGCACATTGAGCAGGGTCCGGTGCTTCTCGATCTGGATCTGCCGCTTGGCGTGGTGCTGGGCACCTGTGGCGTGGAACGGCATGCGATTACATTTCATGGCCAGGCCGCGCACTCCGGCAGCACGCCGATGAATCGACGCAAGGATGCCTTTCTCGCGGCGGCGAGAATGGCTCCGGAAATTTATGAGATCACCGGTCGTCATGGCGGCGTCTGCACGATCGGCTCCTGCACGACGAAGCCGGGCATCGTCACCAGCGTGGTGGCGGAATGCCGGATCACACTCGATCAACGGCATCTCGATGCCGAGTCGCTCGCTGCGATGCTGGCTGAGGCGAAGGCGGCGAGTGAACGCTACGCCGCGGAAGGACATGTCACCGTCACCTGGGAGCGCATCTGGCAGATCGAGCCGGTTCCGTTTCATGACGAACTGATCGAGTTCTGCGATCAATCGATTCTCGAAACCTGTGGCGTCTCCCACCGCCTGCCATCCGGTCCGCTGCACGATGCGGCGGAGGTTTCACGTGCGGGCATCCCGACGGTGATGATGTTCGTGCAGAGCCTGCACGGCATCAGCCACAACAAGATCGAGGACACGCGCGAGGAGCATCTGGAGCAGTGCGTGGTGGCGTTTGATCGACTCGCGCGGAAAACGATGGAGTGGATCATCGGCAAGGCCTGAGGTAGCTTCACGGCATGCCATCACGCGGCCGCCATCAGTCCTCTTCGAAGGAGTGTCATCTCATTCTGAAAAGGATCGAGGCGCTGGACGGCGTGGTGGCGGTGATCATCGGTCGCTCCTACGGCGGCAAGTCGCTCGGTCAGGGCAGCGCGACCGGAGCCATCAAGGTGCAGCGGAAAATTTCCGGAGGCCTCAAGGCCGTGACCCAGTCGGAGAAGGGACTTCAGGAGATCTTCATCCGCACGGAAGCGGGGATGGAGGAACGCATTTCCGAGTCGATCCTCGATCTGTGATGATCGTTCAGCGTTGCCAAATCAACTCACGTTCCGGGGCCGTGAGTTCCTTCCATTCACCTGGATGCAGCTCGCCGAGAGTTAGCTTGCCGATCGCGGTTCGGACGAGCCGCAAGGTAGGGAATCCCACCGCTGCGGTCATTCGGCGCACCTGACGATTTTTCCCTTCGATCAACGTGAGTTCGAGCCATGAGGTCGGAATGGATTTGCGGAAACGCACCGGTGGATCACGCGGTGGCAGGGCAGGGGCGGAATCAAGTAGATCCGCGCGGCAGGGCAGCGTCCGATGGCCTTTCAAATCGATTCCGCCATGGCGAAGCGTGTCCATTGCCGATGGGATCGGGATGCCTTCAACTTCGGCACAATAGGTCCTCGGGTGAGCCGTCGATGGATCGAGCAGGCGAGTGTTCAGTCCCGCCTCGTCGCTGAGCAGCAGAAGGCCTTCCGAATCCAGATCGAGCCGTCCGAGCGGATACACGCGAGCAGGAAATCCAAAGTCCGCGAGCGTGCGCTGGCCTGGCTGGTCCGGCGTGAATTGGGTCAGGACTCCGTAGGGTTTGAAAAAGGCGAGCAGCATGAGCTGAAGCGTGTTATCCTGCAATCGGCTTCAAGGCAAGGCCACCCAAAGCGACGGCCCCACCAGCAAGCTGACGAGGCCGTCTCCCCCTGAGAAAACGTTGGCAGTGACACCACTACAGAAGCCACTGACAACACTTGAACAATGACACTCTGCAGCCGATGCCGCAATTCGTGTTCCTACTTGCGTAAATATCCGTAGGGGCTTGGTTGACAACTTGTGACGCAGGTTCCATACTCTTCATGATGCTTGGTCATTCATTTTTTGTCATCGGCCAGGCGCTTGCAAAAGCGACCCGGTTCTCCTCGGTCTCAACGCTCCTGTGTACCGAGTTGAAGCCTTTGGTGAATGCGCTCGACCTGGTGATTCTCGAAGGTGGAGAGCACTTGCCGGAGGCGAACATTTTCGGTGAGGGCCATTTGGCCGTTCAGTTGAGGGAAAAGCGGGATGGTCTCCTGAAGTGGATGGCCAGCCGCGCGCTCCTGCTGAATGATGACCCTTCGGGGCTGTGCGATGGACCGACGGGCGAGGAGCTCGCCACGATCCCCGGCCTCAGGGAGTGGCTGGATGACATCGGCTGCACGGACATCATGGGCGGAAATCTCATTCGTGGTCGTTACAGCTCCGCCTGTCTCGCTGCGTTCCGCCAGGGCGGTCGATTCACGCAAGAGGAACGTGAGCGTTTTCAGGCGGCCGTTCTGGTGGCGCGCTGTGCGCTCGGAAGGATCCTGAACGATGGCTACGACCGCCGCTGCCTTGAGCG
>JANOKL010000405.1:0-8671 GCA_031419215.1 Luteolibacter sp.
CCCCGAGGTCGCCCCCGACGCCTACCGCCTCACCAAAGGCGACCCCGCCGACCCCGGGGATTTGGATGGGACGTCCGCGGGCGGCAAGGCGTTGGGCGATGGGGCCGGTGCTGGTGGTGTGGGAGAAAAAGAGGGTGGGGTGGTGGGGGACACCTTCGCGGATGAAGCGGTGGATGGGCGAGAGGAGGCTGAGGTCGAAGCCGAGGATGGCTTCGTAGGGGGCCTTGGTGACGGGGTGCTGCCAGCGGACGGCGCTGACGCGCTGGTCGTAGATGGTGCCGCCCATGCTGATGGTGACGATCTGTGGGAGGGGGCGCGGGGCGAGGCTCGGGGGATTTTCGGGAACTGGCGTGGGCTCTGGAAGGTCGGGAGCCATGGAGGCTTTGCCGCGCTGGAGGGTGGTGGTTTCGCCTTTCTCATCGCGGAGAACGAAGGTGGCCTCTGCGTCGGTGAGGGGGGGCTTGGGCTCGACGGGGGCGGGCGGGACGAAGGGGCGGACTTCGAGGGTGCCGGGGATGTAGGTGTCGGCGTCAGCGGGGGGATTTCCGGGGGCGGGGTCCTCGGCGTGGAGCATCACGGAGAGGGAGAGGAGTAGAATAACGGCGAGTGGTTTCATCGTGTTGGAAGGGAATTGATGCCACTGGTGGTGCCTAGATAACAAAGGGCGCGGACTTGATCGCGCCCTGCCTACAGGCACCGCGAAGCGCCCTCCAGAAAGACGCGCCAAGCCGCGCCGATTGGCGCGACGGCTCTGTCTTTCTGGAGGGCGACGCTTAAATTCGTGGTTTTGTGGGCAGCCCAGTAGCTTTTGTTGGTCGCAAAAGCAGTTGTGTGTGATTTAGAAAATTTGCACGCGTGTCATTATGAATGACATAAGATTCATGCCCATGAAACCAAGGGGCAGGCAAGTGATAAAGTAACCGGCAAGTCAACAAACTCCTCCGAGTAAAAAATCGGAAATGCATTCAGAGCAGGTGGCCCATGCGCAGCTTCTTGGTTTCGAGGTATTTCTCGTTGTGCGGATTGGAAGGCAGGCTGATCGGGAGTTGCTCGACGATTTCCAGGCCGTATCCGCCGAGGCCGACGACTTTTTTCGGGTTGTTCGTGAGCAGTCGGATGCGCCTGACGCCGAGGTCGCAGAGGATCTGGGCACCCATGCCGTAGTCGCGAAGGTCGGAGGCGAACCCCAGCTTTTCATTGGCCTCAATGGTGTCGAGCCCGGCTTCCTGGAGCTTGTATGCGTGGATTTTCGCCGCCAGGCCGATGCCGCGACCTTCCTGGCGGAGGTAAAGAAGGACGCCTCCTTCCTGGGAAATTTGTTCGAGCGCGGCGGCGAGCTGGCCCCCGCAGTCGCAGCGCTTTGAAAGGAAGACGTCGCCGGTGAGGCACTCGGAATGGACGCGGACCAGGGTCGGCTTTTCCGGATCGATGGGGCCCTTGGTCAGGGCGAGGTGGTGGGAGCCATCGGTGACGATGCGGTAAAGGTGGAAGTCGAAATCGCCATAGTCGGTGGGGAGAAGGATCGTCTGCTCGCGCTCGACCAGTTTTTCCGACCGGCGACGCCATTCGATGAGCTGGGAAATGGTGCAGGCCTTGAGGCCGTGGCGCGTCTGATAGTCACCGAGCTGGCCAACGCGTGCCATCGTCCCGTCGTCGTTCATGATTTCACAAATCACTCCGGCCGGCGGAAGTCCTGCGAGCCGGGCGAGATCAACAGCGGCCTCGGTGTGTCCGGCGCGACGCAAGACACCGTCGGGCATGGCCTGGAGGGGAAATACGTGGCCGGGCTGGACCAGCGACTCCGGGCCAACCTTTTCATCCGCCAGAAGTCGGATCGTCAGCGCCCGGTCGGCGGCGGAAATCCCAGTGGTGACGCCCTTGGCGGCATCGACGCTCACAGTGAAGGCGGTCTTGTGCCCTTCACGGTTGCGCCGGGTCATCGGTGGCAGATCAAGATGCTCGGCACGATCGGCGATGACCGGAGCGCAGATCAGCCCGCGGGCGTGGACGGCCATGAAATTGACCATTTCCGGAGTGCAAAGCGAGGCGGCACCGATCAGATCCGCCTCGTTTTCACGCGACGGATCGTCGGCGACGATCACCAGCTTCCCGGCAGCCACATCGGCGATGATTTCCTCAATCGAACTGAATTCCAGAGCACGGTCGGACACGAGGCAGAGGTAGACGGGGATTCATCGGCAGACAACCGCAGAGTGTGGCAGAGTGGCGTTTGGAGCTTGAAAGTTTCCCAAGGCAGGTATCGTTTCTTGCAGCCCGTCCAACATGATTTTCTCCCAACAGACTACGCCCGTGCTCGCACTGGCCCGACTTTTTCTTGCCGCCGCGCTGGCCGCCCCCTTGCTGGCGGAGCCGGACTTCGTGCATGAGGTCGCGCCGATCCTGAAAAAGCACTGCGCCGAGTGTCACACCGACATGAAGAAAAAGGGTGGGCTTTCGATGAACACCGAGGACTCCTTCTGGCAGGGTTCGGAAAACGGCCCGATCATTGACAAGGCGCATCTGGAAAAGAGCCTGATGCTCGATCTGATCACGACCGACGACGAGGACCTGCGCATGCCGCCGAAGGGCAAGGGGCTGGATGAGAAGGAAGTCGCGATCGTGAAGGCCTGGGTGCTCGCCGGGGCGAAATGGGAGCCGGGATTTGCTTTCAAGAAGCCCGCCTACGAGCCGCCGCTGAAGCCGAGAAATCCGACGCTGCCCGCTGCCGTCGGGAACCGGACGAATCCGATCGACCGGATCATCGACCACTACCTCGCCGACAAGAAGCAGACGCCGCCCGCGCCGCTGGACGACGCTTCCTTTCTCCGTCGTGTCCACCTCGATCTAACAGGACTACTGCCGGACGCGGAAGAGGTCACGAAGTTCACCGCCGACAAATCACCGGACAAACGCGCGAAACTCGTCGATGCGCTGCTGTCCGACAAAACTGCCTACGCCGAGCATTGGCTGACATTCTGGAACGACCTGCTGCGAAATGACTACGCTGGCACCGGCTACATCGACGGCGGTCGCAAGCAGATCAGTGGCTGGCTCTATCAGGCGCTTTCTGACAATATGCCCTACGACGAGTTCGTGCGGGCGCTGGTCGCGCCACAGGCAAACAACGAAGGCTTCGCCGCTGGAATCAAATGGCGCGGTAGCGTCTCGGCCGCGCAGATCACGCCGATGCAGTATGCGCAGTCGGTCGGGCAGACCTTTCTCGGCCTCAACCTGAAATGCGCCTCTTGCCATGATTCGTTCGTCGACCGCTGGAAGCTCAGCGAGGCTTATGGACTGGCCGCGATCTATTCGGACGAGCCGCTGGAAATGTTCCGCTGCGACAAGCCGACCGGTAAGACCGCGACGCCGGGCTGGTTGTTTCCTGAGCTTGGGAATGTCGATGCCAAGCTGCCGAAGGCCCAGCGCCTGAAGCAGCTCGCAGCGCTGATCACGCACCCGCAGAACGGTCGCACGCCGCGCGCGATCACGAACCGTCTCTGGCAGCGCCTGATGGGTCGCGGAATCGTCCATCCGGTCGATGCGATGCAGTCCGCTCCGTGGAACGAGGACCTCCTCGACTACCTCGGCACCCACCTCGTGGAGAACAAGTATGACCTCAAGAAAACGCTGCAGCTGATCTGTTTATCGAAGGCCTATCAATCGAAGGCGGAGTCGTTCGAAGAGGCACCGCAGGAAGCGAACTACGTCTATCGCGGCCCGCGTCCGAAGCGCCTGACTGCCGAGGAATTCACCGACGCGATCTGGCAGATCTGCGGCACGGCACCGGCGAAATTCGATGCGCCTGTGAAACGCACGACCGTCGGCAGCGGACCCGCACTTTCCCAAAAGGCCGGCTGGATCTGGTCGAGCGGCAACCCTGCGCCAGCCGGTGCGAAGCTGGTGCTGCGGAAGCGCTTCAAGCTCGCCAAGGTGCCGGATACCGCCTTCGCCGTGGCCAGTGTCGACAACCGCTTCCAGCTCTTCGTCAACGGCAAGAAGGCGGGCGAGGGGGTCAATTGGGAAACTCCCGTTTCCATCCAGCTCAAGAACCATCTGGTCGCAGGCGACAATGAGATCCTGATCGTGGCCACCAATGAAGGCAGCGGGCCGAATCTCGCAGGTGCGACGTTTCATGCATTGCTCAAGCAGGACGGTCGTTGGGCGGAACTCGTCAGCGATGGCAGTTGGGAAGTCTCTCAGTCACTGCCCGACTCGAACGGCAAGTTCAAGACGCCGCCGACCGATTGGAAGGCCGCGACCTTGATCCAATCCAATCCGTGGGGAGCGGCCTCCACCGAGGTCGACAAGCAGCTCTCCTCGCTCGCGGCTCCGCAGTCGATGATCCGCGCGGCACTCTTGAAAAGCGACCTGCTGATGCGGACGCTGGGCAGGCCGAACCGAGAGCAGATCGTTACGACCCGTCCCAACGACCTGACCACGCTCGAAGCGATGGATCTCAACAACGGCTCGATCCTCGACCAACGCCTCGGCGAGGGAGCGAAGTCTCTTTTGGGGAAAGGCTTCAACTCCTCCACCGAACTCGCCACCTTCGTCTGGAGGTCCGCACTTGCGCGTGATCCGACGGCGGACGAGCTCCAACTCTCCGTGTCGCTGCTGGGCGCGAAGCCCGATGTCACCACCACCCAGGACTTCCTCTGGAGCATTTTCATGCTGCCCGAATTCCAGATCATCCGCTGACCCTTCAAACTCCCATGCAACCTCTCAGCCTCGATCCCGATCAACCACGCCGGGACTTCCTGAAAAAACTCTCCGCTGCCTCCATGGCAGCGCTGATGGCCCGTGCGCCACGCGCTTCGGCCGAGACCATCGTCCAGCCCACGGCCACCGCCGATGCCTGCATCCTGCTCTGGATGGGCGGCGGCATGGCGGCTCCGGAAACCTTTGATCCGAAGGCCTATCAGCCGTTCGTGAAGGGTGCGCCAGTGGCGAAAATGCTCTCGACGTTTCCTGCCATCGACACCTCGGTGGACAACATCAAGATCTGCCAGGGACTCGAACAGATCGCGAAGGTGATGGACCGCGCGACGTTGATCCGCTCCGCCATCCAGCCGGACCTCGGCACTATCCTTCACTCGCGCCACCAGTATCACTGGCACACCGGCTACGTGCCGCCGCAGACGGTGGCCGCGCCGCACATCGGTGCCTGGATGGCGAAGGTGCTCGGCCCACGCAATCCGGTGATGCCGGCCTTCATCAACATCGGCCAGCGGCTCGAAGGGGTGGGGGAATCCGAGGAGCTGAAGGCCTTCACGACGGCCGGATTCTTCGGCTCGGAATTCGGGCCGATGAACCTGCCTTATCCGGATGAGGCGATGCTTGCTGTTAGACCGCCGAAGGGCATGGAGCCCGGACGCTTTTCAAACCGACGCGCGTTTTTCCAGAAGCTGATCGACCGGAATCCACACCGCGACCTGATGTCGGACCATCAGCAGGAGTCGATGCTCCGTTCGTTGGAAAGCGCCCACAAGCTGCTGTCGGCTCCCGAGGCGAAGGCCTTTGATCTCGGGCTGGAATCGAAGGAATCCCGCGCGGCCTATGGCGACAGCCGCTTCGGACAGGGCTGTTTGCTCGCAAGAAATCTGGTGGAAAAGGGCGCTCGTTTCGTCGAGGTCACCACCGAATACGTCCCTTTCCTGCATTGGGACACCCACAACGACGGCCACGAAGTCATGGAACGCATGCACCGCGAGATTGATGGACCGATCGCGCGTTTGATTTTGGATTTGGAAGAGCGGAAACTACTGGATCGCACCTTGGTCGTGATCGCGTCCGAATTCAGTCGCGATGCCATGATCGAAGGGGTTCCAGGATCGAAGGCGTCGGATCAGACGCGCTTCAAGTCGGATACCTTGGAGGAGTCGAAGCACTACGGCCTGCACCGCCATTTCACCGGCGGCACCTCGGTGGTGATGTTCGGCGGCGGCATGAAAAAGGGCTTCGTCCATGGCGCCACGGCCGACGAGCGTCCACTCATCGCCGTCAAGAATCCGGTCACCATTCCCGATCTCCACGCCACGATCTTCACCGCCATGGGAATCAATCCCAAGACGATGTATGAAATCGAGCAGCGACCATTCTACGCCACCGAGGATGGCAACGGCAAGGCGGTGAAGGAGATCTTTGCCTGATCAACGGGTGGCAGCGCCGCTTATTTCATTGTCGCGCCTTGATCGCACGGAAAACATGCCGGGCGTGCGCTGCTTATTCCGTTATCTGATTCACAGCCTGGTGATGATTTGCTGCTGCCTTGGCGTGGCCATGGGGCATGTGGGGTTTGAGAACTCGACGGAGATCCGCATGCAACCGGAGCGGATGCAGGTGCAGGTGAGGATGGCGGTGGTGCTGACCTGGAAGCTGATGGGGGAGCGCGCGCCGAAGTTCGACGACGAGGAGTCTCGCCAGCAGATGGTGCAGCTGCTCTTTGATGAATCTCCGAATCTGCTGAAGGTGACGGCAGGTGGCGAGGTGATGCCGATCCAAATGGCAGAGGCTGGATTCAACAGCGAAGGAGATGCGGAGTTCACGCTGAGCTACGAGCGTCCCACCGAGTGGCCGGTCAAGGTGGAGGCGCTGTTTTTCAAGGCCATGGGTCCACTCGATAGCGGGACAATCAGGGTCTTCGATGAATCGCTGCGGCCTGCCACCGATGAGGACGCTCCGATCGAGGGCAAGGTGATCGTGGCGGCAGATCCCTCGTTGAGCTTTCGTTTGCCCGGGGCACAGGAGTTGGGAGTCTGTGGTGGAAACATCATGCCGGAGCCACCCGGGCTCGGTCGCTACTTCCTGCTGGGGATCGAGCACATCCTGACAGGGTATGATCACCTGCTGTTTCTCTTCGCGCTGGTGGTGGCCTGCCGTTCTGTTAGGCCGATGCTGGTCATCGTCACGGCCTTCACACTGGCGCATTCGATTACCCTGGCGGTTGCGGCTTTGGAGATGGTGACCGTGCCGTCGCAGTGGGTGGAGTCGTTCATCGCGCTGTCGATCATCTTCGTCGGAGTGGAGAATGTGTTTCTGAAAGTGGAGCCAAGGCGACGCGCGGTGCTGACCTTCGCCTTCGGGCTGATCCATGGGCTGGGCTTTGCCAGAGTGCTGCAGGACATTGGACTGGGCTCGAATGGTCGCTCGATCATCGGTCCGCTGATCAGTTTCAATCTCGGTGTGGAAACCGGTCAGCTTGCCCTGGTGGCCATCGTGCTGCCGATCCTGATCAAACTCCGGAAGCTTCCACGCTTTGAAAAACATGCGGTGCCGGTGATGTCGGTGGCCGTGATCCTGATGGGAAGCGTCTGGCTCTTTGAGAGGGTGAGGGGAGGGTTGTAAATGGTGAATGGTAAGTGGTAAGTCGTGGAGGGCGCATGGGACGATTCACCACTCACCATTCACAATTCACTCTTCCAAGGCCCGTGCGCCGTTTGATCCAACTCTGCCTTCTCCTGCTGACTGCAGGGACCACTCGGGCGCATTGGGGCAACGAGAACGACACCGAGGTGCGTGTCTATGCGGACAGGATGCAGGTGGTGGTGCGGACCTCGATTCCCCTTGCGTGGACGATTCTCGGAGCTCAGGCACCTTTGGTCGCGGACGAGCGGGGGAGGGACCTCGCCAGGCCGAGACTGATCGCAGCGGCTTCAGGACTTTTCCACGTCACGGCGGGTGGCAAACCGATCACGACGACGAAGACCGATTGCCTGTTCGAGGTGGAGGATGACGTGGCCTTTGTCCTCGTCTTCGAACGTCCGTTAGAGTGGCCGGTTGTCCTGAACGCCACGTTTTTTCCGCTGCTCTCCAATCTCGATTCCGGCACGATCCGCGTCTTTGACTTCTCGGCCTCGCCTTTCAACAGCGATCTCAAGCCGCTGGTGGAGGGCGTCCTCCATCAGGGAAATCCCTCGTTCACGTTTTCGCTCGAATCACCGGAGTCTGACGTTGCGCATGGGGTGGAACCGGAGCCAGTTCCTGCGGCGACCGCTGAGCCCGCGTGGCCACGGTCCTTCATCACCGTGTTCATCATCCTGGCAGGATGCGCGGTGATGGCCCTGACCTGGGCATGGCTCCGGTCCCGGCAGCGGCACTAACCCATTCGTAGGATGGACGGAAGCTTGAGGAGGCGGCGAAAGTGGTGAATTCCGGGTGGGACCTCCCGCCGGGTTGTTGAACCCATGCCTCGCCTGATTCCAAGACCTTTTCTGGCCTGTCTGATCCTTGTCCTTTCGTCCAATGTTTCGCTCGGCCAGCGGCAAATGGAACGGCTGGGCCGCGGCGTGGTCGTGCTCAGGACCAGCAGCACGCAGGTGTATGTCGGCTGGCGCTTGCTCGGAAATGATCCACAGGACCTGGCGTTCAATCTCTACCGTTCCGCCAACTCGTCACCGGCCATCAAGATCAACGGCTCACCGTTGGCTGCGACCACCGACTACCTCGACACGCCCGGTAGCCTGAGCACCACGGCTTACACCTACTCCGTGAAACCGGTCCTCAATGGCATGGAGGTCACGGACACGTGGGCAAACACCCTCACGGCTCCCTCCACGCTGCCTATCAATGCCGCGGTGAGGCAATACATTCCCATTCCGCTGCAGCCGACACCGGACGACACGCCGACCATTTCCTATAAAGTCAAATTCTGCTGGGTCGGTGATCTCGACGG
>JANOKL010000406.1:0-1972 GCA_031419215.1 Luteolibacter sp.
CGGGAAAGTTACATGGAAATCAAATGACGACCCTCGCCTCCAGAGGGCGGCGGGGTTTCCTGCTGCTCGAAGTGATCTTCGCCCTTGCCATTTTCGGCATCGCGGCGACGGCCTTCGCTGTGGCCTTTCACCGCATGGCCCAGGCGGCGGACCTCGCGCAGAACGAGCTGCGGATCACCCGGATGCTGGAAAGTTCACTCAACGAGGCAATTTCCGTTCCGACGCTGGAGGAGGATACCACTTCTTATATCCTCGCCGAGCGCGATACGGAGATCGAGACGAAGGTCGAGAAGCTGGAGGATCTTGAGAACGAGGACGGCCAGCCTCTTCAGGAAATGTATGTCATCACCGTCACTGCCCGCTGGTTCCAGGATGGAGCCCAGAGGGAGCGCAGTGCGGAAACCTGGCGCTACGGCAGACTTTACCAACCGTGAACATCCACCCATCAATCAAGACCCGGTCCGGTGGCTTCACGTTGCTGGAAGTGGTGATGGCCATCCTGCTGATGACCATCCTAATCGGCATGGTCTTCAGCACCTCCCGCGCCTCGCTCATGCTCGGTGCCAATGTGGTGAAGACCCAGAACGAGGAAATGCTGCATCAGGCGTTCTTCGAACTCCTCGGCAACCGCTTTTCCGCCATGCCGGGAAACACCCGCTTCGACCTGAAATTCGAGGAAGGCGGCGGTCAGATCACTTCCGATCTGACGATGCAGAACGTCCCGATGGGCTTCACTTGGGGTGGCGAAGAGAAGATTGCCAAGGCGGTCCAGATTTCCACAGTCAGGCGTCGTGACGGCTTCCTCGACATCGTCCTGCGCTACTACGAAAACGAGGTGTTGGAAGATTCCAACGGCCAGGCGCTCACCACCTCGCAGCTCGACACCGAGCCATTCGCGGAAGTGGTGTTGCTCGAGGACGTTCTTTATTTCGAATGGCGGGTGCTCGATGGCCGTACGATGGAATGGCAGTATGACTGGGACATCCAGGGCCGTCTGCCGCTGCAGCTCGAGCTGAAGGTCGTATTCGGAGCCGAGGGTCAGGAAATCCGGCAGGTTTTCTGGATCACGCCGAAGCAGAACCCCGAGGTCATGATGCGCCAACTCCAGCAGGGCCAAGGCAATCAGAATCCCGGCGGCAATGGCGGCATCAATCTCAACCCTGGCGGCCCAGGTGGCGGCGGAGTCATTCCCGGCGGCGGCAATGGCCCAGGTCCGGGCGGTGGAAACGGAGGAGGCCGTTGATCATGCACTCTCGCCCACAAAAATCTCCCGAAGGCACCGCCCTTCTCGCCGTGATCTGGCTGATCGCGATCCTCGCCATCGCCGCGCTGGCGACGACCCGTGTCGTGTCATTCGACATGAACGTGGCCTCCGCCAAGATCCACGGCTTCCGCGCCAAACAGCTCGCGGAAATGGGCGTCGCCGTGGCGTCCAATCCGGTCGTGAAACGCGCTGACCCCATCCTGAAGCGCGGCGATGAGGAGTCCGGCGAAGGTTTCGACGTGAAAATCCTTTCCGAAGGGGCCCGATTCAATCTCAACGCCATCCTCCTCCGCGACGACAAGGCCCTGCTCCGAACGATGTTCGAAAGCTGGGGCGTGGATCTGGATACGTCGCAGGAGATCACCGACGCCATGTCAGACTGGATCGACGGGGACGACGAGGTCGCCCTGAACGGTGCCGAGAAGGATTGGTATGAGGAGCAGGGGAGGATCAATCAGCCCTTCAACCGACCCTTTTACAGCCTCGATGAAATCCGTCTCGTTCGCGGCATGGACCAGATCGAGGCCCTGCGGCCGGATTGGCGGAACTGGTTCACCATCTGGAGTTCCGGAGCGCTGGATATCAATGAAGCTTCCGCCGAGCTCATTTCCTCCGCGGCTGAAGTCTCCGTTGATGTGGCTGATGGCGTCGTCGAGCAGGTCCGGGGTCCGGATGGCATCCGCGATACTGACGACGACGTTCCATTTC
>JANOKL010000407.1:0-7768 GCA_031419215.1 Luteolibacter sp.
GATTTCAACGACCGCCTGAAGTCCTGCACCCGCGGCTACGGCTCCATGGACTATGAGCACGCCGGCTACCGCGCCGCCAACATGGTCAAAATGGAAATGATGATCGCCGGCGAATCCATCGAGGCCTTCGCCACCATCGTCCATCGCGACAAGGCGGAAGGCTACGGCCGCGCCCTTGCCGGTCGCCTCAAGGACGTCATTCCGAACCAGCTCTTCGTCGTCGCCATCCAGGCCTGCATCGGCGGAAAAATCATCGCCCGCGAAAGCATCTCCGCGATGCGCAAGGACGTCACCGCCAAGTGCTACGGCGGCGACATTTCACGTAAGCGGAAGCTCCTCGAGAAGCAGAAGGAAGGTAAGAAAAAGATGAAGGCGATCGGCAAGGTCAACATCCCTCAAGACGCCTTCATCAAGGTGTTGAAGAGCGGGGACTGAAGTAGCGCAACTTTGAAAGTTGTGAGCGGGGAGGAGCCTTCGATCCCGTAGGAAATGCCGGATTGCGAATCCCCGTCTGAAAGTCTAGTCTACTTGCATGATCCTCACTGTCCCTGACGATCCAGCCTTGGCGGATCTGTCAGAATCTGAAATCCGGCTCGACTTGGCCTGTGCCTTGTTCGCCGCAGGAAGAATCTCACGCCCGGTCGCCACCCGCATGGCAGGACTGGAGCGCTGCGACTTCGATCAGGAACTCATCCGCCGCCGGATTCCCAGCTACACCGAGGAAATGCTGGATGAGGATCTCGCGAGCCTGAAGACGATCTTCCCCAAGTGATCGTCGTCACCGACACCTCGGTGGTTTTGAATCTCTGTTGTATTGGGCAGGAGCGATTGCTGGCTGAACTGTTTGGATCATTCCCTCTTTGACCGAATCCACGAAGCGACGCTCCAGACGAGATCGCCAGCGCATCCAAAGGATCCAGATCACCACGTAGAGGAGGATCAGAAACCAGTGGGCGATGCCTACGATCCAGCCTGCAAACCCAGAATCACCGCTTATAGCCGAAGGCGTTGAGAAGTACGGACTTCCATGGTGATCCATCCACACACTGACGGGTCCAGAAGGCGAGCCTTGCTGGAGTACATCACAATCCATCATTCCGTAAGGATCGTTGCAGAAAGCTGTGAAGACCGTGCCCCTCGACTGGCCTATTATCAAACATCCCGGAGCCGACACAGATCCAATTCGCAACTTGGTAGCACGATGTACCGAACTGAACCACGCCCATCCAAGGAAGAGCAGGACACACAGTCCGAGCCAGAATGATTTCGTTTGATGGCGTCTGCGAAGGTGCATGGGTTCAATGGGGGCGGCTCATTTGGCTCAACGAGGGGTCAGCTGCATCGCACGGCCATACAGTCTTTGACAATCCCTGTCCATTCCACAGCCTACCCCATCCACTTCTCCTCATGACGCGCGGACTGGTGATCTCCGACCTGCATTTGTTCTCGATCCGATCCATCGGCGAACGGCATCTGCACGACCTGCGTGAAAGCTTGTCGGAGGCTGACGCCATCGTGCTCAATGGCGACACCTTTGACTTCCGCTGGAGCCACCATCCGAACGAGGAATGCAGCATCAATGCCGCGCTTGAATGGCTGCGGAACTTCGTCGCCGCCTACCCTCGGGCGGACATCCATCTCGTCGTCGGCAATCATGACTGCCTCGCCGCCTTCACTGCACGGCTCGACGAGCTCGCCACAAGCCTGCCGCGCTTCCATTGGCACGAAACCATTCTCCGGCTCGGTGGAAATCTTTTCGTCCATGGCGACTGCGCCCACTGCCCGATGGATGCCGACGGGCTCGACCGCTACCGATCCATTTGGAAACACGACCGCCCGCGTCACTCGCTGTTGGCACGCGTCTATGTCGTCTCCGACCGGCTCGGCCTGACCTGGCTCGCCCATCGCGGCCATTTCACCCGGCGCAAGACCCTCTCCCGCCTGACCTGGTATCTCGACCGTGCCCTTCCCGATTGGAGAAAGGACACCCACGACTGCTACTTTGGCCACACCCACCTTCCGCTTCGGAATGTCGAATGGGAAGGCGTGCGCTTTCACAACACCGGTTCCTGCATCGCCGGATCGCCGTTCGCTCCGGCGGAGTTCCACCTCCACGGGGCTTGGGACGATCAAAGCCCCATCATCAGTCCTTCGACATGTTCATGAGCGAATGGATCGGGAAAAAAATCGTCCCGCTGGCCATGCCGCCCTTGGAATCGCTCGGCCGGGGCAGGTGGTCCACCACCTTTCCATCCTGACAAGCCGCTGCGGAAAGGGACAGCGCGGCCACCGCCGCCACACGGATGGAGCCGCAGATCACTCCGTGCTTTTTCTGAAGCGCGTCGACCTCCTCCAGCGAACAGTCTGTTAGATCAAAGACCTCCTTGCGGCACCGGTCACAGAAGCGACCATTTTCCGAGGGCGTCATGCCCTCAAAGGACATCGGACATTTGAACGAGAAATGACTTTCGTTGAGCTTGTTCATGATGGGTGCTTGTTGGAGGCGTGACGGATTGAAACCTGATTTCAATTCCGCTCGATCCTTGAAGCAATGCCATGCCTGCCACCGTCAATCAATTCCATAGTTCTCGCCCGCGGTGTGGAATCCCAGGTCCGACATAAAGTCTGGAGTCCGGACGATTTTTCCGTCATCCCCAAACCGCTTCATCATGCGGGACCACGGATCATCCCAAACAGCTCCAAACGGTGGCGGCGCATTTCCCGTCACCCGGTGGAGTCTTGTCTCCTCGGTGCGGGCACGAGGCAATGAGGGGCAGGCCTTCCAGGCGCTGGAAAAGCTCTGCGGACTCTATTGGCAGCCGCTCTACGTTTTCGCGCGCCGTCAGGGCTTGGGAACGGAGGATGCACAGGACGCGACTCAAGGATTCTTCGCCCGCCTCATCGACAAGGAAACCTTCCACGCAGCCGACCGCGAACGCGGACGCTTGAGAACCTTTCTGCTGACAGCCTTCGGCCACTATCTCGCGGACGAGCGCGACCGGAAGAACGCCTGGCGTCGCGGCGGGCGGGTGGAAATCGTGCCGATGATGATCGGTGGCCATGGGGATGAGGAACCAAGCCATGAGCTGACACCGGAACACCATTTCAACCGCCAGTGGGCACTCGCCGTTCTGCAACAGGCCCTCGATGCACTCGCGCACGAACGCGCCCTCGCCAATCGCGAGCGGGAGATGACCGTGCTGCGCGGATTTCTCGATGCCTCCGGTGAGAGCGGCCCAACGGCCTACGAGGAGGCAGCGGCGTCATTGGCTTGGTCGGTCAATGCCACCCGGGTGGCGGTGCACCGCTTGCGTCTCCGCTACCGGCAACTGCTTGAGGAGCAAGTCGCGTCCACGCTGGAAAGTGAGGATGCCCATCAGGTGAAGGACGAGCTGCGGGCGCTCCTCGAAGCGCTGACTTGAGAAATCTGGAAAAATTTCCTATTTCCAGTAATGAGCCGCCGTTGATTCCTTAGAAAGGGATGAGCACCTGCTCCGCTTTTGCCATGAATCCGCCACTTCACCAGCACAGCTCCGACCTCGGTGGCCTTGATGCCGCCGGGTTGCTGCGTGGCGTGCTGGGGGAAGCCTCCGCCTCATGGCCGGCGGAGGGGCCTGTCTCCTGGGATCCGCCCAGTGACGAGGAGGCAGCGGCTTGGTTTCCCGGCTTCACCGATATCCACCTGTTAGGCCGTGGCGGAATGGGCGCGGTCTATGCAGCACGGCAAACTTCGCTCGACCGGAATGTCGCGTTGAAACTCCTGCCTGCCGAACTCAGTCGCGATGCCACCGCCGCCGAAAGATTCCGCCGCGAAGCCCAGGCTCTGGCGAAACTGAATCACCCCAACATCATCGCCATTTACGATTTCGGTGAGACACCGGGCGGGTCGTTTTACTTCGTGATGGAACAGGTCGAGGGCACCGATCTCCATCGCCTGATCCGGGACGGCGATCTGCCACTTGCCATGGCCCTCGATGTGGTGCGCCAGGTTTGCGAGGCGCTTGAGTACGCACATGCCCAGGGAATCGTCCACCGCGACATCAAGCCCGCCAACATCCTCGTCGATTCGAACGGTCGCGTGAAGGTTTCCGATTTCGGACTCGCTCTATTGGTAGCCGATCCATCCTCCGAGCCATCGCCCACGATGACGCTCGGCATGGTTGGCACGCCGGAATACATCGCGCCCGAGCAACGACGCGGCGAGGGTCGGATCGATCATCGGGCCGACCTCTACAGCCTCGGGGTGATGCTTTATGAAATGCTGACAGGCACCCTGCCATGTGGTGCCTTCGATCCTCCCAGCAAGCATTCGGAAGTGAATGAGAAAATGGATCGCGTGGTGATCCGCGCGATGCAGCCGGAACCGGACAAGCGCTATCAACACGCCTCCGAAGTCCGACATGATGTTGATAAGGCCGCGCTGAAGAGCGGCCGCACGCGTCGGCGAAATGCCATCGTCGTAGTGGCGGGATTGTTCGCGATGGCGGGAGTCTTGTTGGCTTGGAAGCAGTTTCGCGCGGCGTCCGCATCTCAGGACGTCCGCATCAACAGCCTCGGCATGAAACTTGTCCCGGCCGGAACGCCGGGTGTCCTGTTCAGCACGCTGGAAACACGGCGCGGCGAGTTCAGGTTGTTTGTCAAACAGACCGGTCATCATTCGGGTGGACCGGTGTACTTCGTTTCCGATGGATCGTGGCAATCCGCCGAAGGAACATGGGAGAATCCACCGGGCATTACTCCTCATGGCGACACGCATCCCGTCACCTGCGTCAGCGAAGTGGACGCGTCCGAATTCTGCCAATGGCTCACTGCCCGCGAACGGACGCTCGGTCGGATCTCGACAAGCGAAGTATACCGCCTGCCCACAGCCGCCGAGTGGCGCGCGGCGCTGGGACCGTCCGACGATTCCGTGAGGATGGATTCCTCAAACACAGCCGTCCCGCTCCATCCCGCTGCGACCGCGCTTGCCCCTCGCAACGAGGTTCCAGATGAGATCGCCGACCTGACAGGCAGCGTGGCCGAGTGGACTTCATCCTACGGACGAGATTATGGCCTCCTGATCGTGTGCGGGACCAGTTGGGTTGAGATCCCAGCGGGCGAGGGCCTTCGCGCACGTGAGTACGACCGCAATCTACGGGGCGTGGGCATCGGCTTCCGCATCGTCCTTGATCAAACCTCCAAGCTGAGAAATCCATGAAACTCAAAGCCACTCTGGCCATTTCCACCTTCGCCCTAACCGCTGCGCGTGCCGACACCCTCCAGCCGCTCGGCGATGAGTTCAGCAATGCCGCCACGTTTGCCCGCTGGCAGGACATCGACCAGGTCGAAGGCTGGGGCGTTTCCAGCGATGAAGCTGCCGACATCCACACGACGACGCCCGGACATTTCCGCATCGTACCGAAGGCGATGGGATGGTACATGCATTTGCGCGGCGTGCTGTTTTTCAAGAATGTCACGGGTGATTTCATCGCCACTACCCGGCTGCGCGTCCTGAGCCGTCACAATCCGGCGAACCCGCTGGAGACGCCCAACCGGCTCTATTCCCTCACTGGAATCTTTCTTCATGAGCCGCGCCCTTACATCACCCAGGCCGGACCCAACCCCTACCGAATCGACCCGGTGTGGCCTCCAGCCGCCTATGGCAGCGACTACGTCCCGAACACGGAAAACTACATCTTCCTGAGTTATGGAACCGCTGGCAATCCGGGCACGCGTCAATTCGAGATCAAAACCACACGCAACAGCAACTCCATCCTCTACTACGGCGCCACCGGAATCAACCAGTCTGTGAACGAGGCTTGGATGCAGTTGATCCGCGTCGGCAACACGGTGGTCTGCCTGCGGAAATACTCCGAAGCCGGGCCGTGGATCGTGGAAAACCGCTACCCGAACGCGGATCATCCATTCCCCGCATTTGGGTCCACCTTGCAGGTCGGCCTGACCGCTTACACCGATTGGCCGAACGGCGAGCCGTATCACAACGGCGGCGTGCAAACCTCCTGGTATGCCAACTACGCCGCACCCGGGCCGGGCCAGCCGGACCTGATTTCCGAAGTGGACTATTTCCGCCTCCAGCGCCCCGATCCCGCGCTCACCGAGGCGGTGCTTCAGGGCATGGCGACCAGCTACAATCCGAACACGAATCAAACCGCGAACCCACCCGTGCTGCTCACTGCGTCTCCGTCCGCCGCTCCCTACCTTGGTGATGTTGCCAACATCCCAATCGGACTCGTCGCACCTTCGACCAGCGTCGGATCGGCCGTGGAAGGCCAGTCGGTCAACGTGGTCGTCACCCGCAGCGGAGCCAGCCTCGACCGCGCACTGAGTCTTTCCTATCTCACCGCTGCGGGCACCGCCACTGCTGCGGATTTCACCCCAGCGTCCGGCACGCTTGCCTGGGCTCCTGGCGACCCTGCGGAGAAAATCATCGTCGTTCCACTCACCACGGACTTTCTTGCCGAGGGACTGGAAACGTTCACTCTTCAGCTTTCCAATCTCAACGGCCCGGCCACCTTTCCTGCTTCCGCTCCCACGCAGACCGTCACGATCACCGTCGTGGATCACCCCTTCGATCAATGGCGGTTCGACCGCTTCGCCGCTGCCGCGAATCTACCCAGTGCCGCAGCGAATGCGGACTACGATGCCGACGGCGTAGCGAACCTGTTGGAGTATGTTTTTCAAACGCATCCTGTGACAGGCATGGACGCGGTGGTTCTGCCTACTGGAGTTGTCGTAGATGGACAATTCGGCCTTCGGGTTGTGTGCCCGCCCTCTCCCGGAGTGCGTCTGGAAGTCCAGCAGTCCCCGACGCTGGGCTTCTGGCAAGCCGTCGCCACCCGCCCGGCAGGTGCGGCAGCTTGGACTTTGGAGAATGCCGGATTTTCCATCGTTAATGGTCCCTCGCAGGGAGAGGTCCGTGTCCTCGCCCCGACCGGCACCGCTCCCTTGTTTCTCCGCCTTGCAGCCATTCAAAATTGATTCGCCGTGAAACGCTCCATCTTCATCGCCCTCACGTTGATGCTGATCGCCAAGGTCAGCGGACAGGTGACCACGCAGGGTTTCCTCAATCTCGCCCGCACCGAAGCTCCCGGCACTCTTTTGAGCCACCCGGTGACGAATGGCTCGGAGCCGATCGGTCGGACGACCTCCATCAACTATCTCAACGGATGGATCATCGTCGGCGCGGAGCAACCGGGATCGCGACCGGGATCGGACTGGCAGATGCGCGTCTATGACATCGCCGATCCGGCGAATCCCGTGCGGCGGATGCCCTCCGACTTTGGGCTGAACTATGCGAACAATTCCTGGATCTTCGGAAACTATGGTTGGAACGCGCACGGCACGGCGCAGGTTGGCAACCTGCTGGTGCCGGACCCGATCCGCGTGAATGGCTTCGGTGGACTCGTGGAGCGCGGCAGCACCAATGGCATCCCAGGACTGATCAACCTGCCGCTTTGGTACAACCGCAGTTCCCAGGCCGGACCCTGGAACGCCACGCTGCTCTGGTACAACACCGACGACACGGACATCCGCATCAGCCGCTCGGTCGTGGGGCAGAACGGTCTTGTGAACAACCGCTTGCTCGGCACCTTCGATCATGTGGGTCCGTATGGCGGCGGCGACTGGCACCCAATGTTCTTCGGTGATCTGCTCATCATGGCCCGCAGCGGTGGCGCGGCCAGTGACGGCGTGGTGGTTTACCGGTTGAATTATCTGAACATGGACGACGGAAATCCGGCGAACGACACGGTGACGCCCAGCCTCGTCG